>CAMLJW010000110.1 GCA_946480485.1 uncultured Streptomyces sp.
GCCCGCGACCCCTGGTTCAACTTCACGTCGGGCAACGGCTTCTACAGCAGTGACCGGTACTGGAGGGACACCCCCTCGCTTCCCCTCGGATACATCCGCGACTACATCCTGCGCCTGCGGCGGGGCGAGGCCATCGACCGGCGCCTCCCAGAACTTGTCGCCGAGCGCGAGCGGATCACCGGTGAGTACGCCGCACTGCTCGACCCCGCGGCACGCGCCGACTTCGAGGCGAAACTGGGGCTCGCCCGCCAGGTCTACCCGTATGTGGAGAACCACAACTTCTACATCGAGCACTGGACGATGGGTGTCTTCTGGCGCAAGGCCGGGGAACTGTCCGCCCTGCTGCACCGGGCCGGGTTCTGGCCCCGCGCGAACGACATGTTCTACCTCACGCGCGACGAAGTCCGGGCCGCGCTGTTCGACTACTCGTCCGGATGGGCGATCGGCGTCGAGCCGGCCGGTCCCGGCCACTGGCCATCAGAGGTCGAGCGGCGACGCCGGATCGTGGCCGCACTCTCACGGCAGTCCCCTGAACCGGCGCTGAACGAGCCTCCGCGAGCCGTGACCGAGCCGCTCAGCGTCATGCTGTGGGGCATCACCAGTGAGCGGATCCGGTCCTGGTTGGCCGGCCCGGGCGAACTGGGCGATCTGACCGGCATGGCCGCCTCGCCGGGCGTCGCCGAGGGCACGGCCCGTGTGGTCCGCAGCCCCGACGAACTGGAGCTCGTCCAGGAGGGGGACATCCTCGTCGCGCCGGTGACCGCGCCGAGCTGGGCGCCGATCTTCGGCAAGGTCAGCGCGACCGTCACCGACATCGGGGGAGTCATGTCCCACGCCGCCATCGTCTGCCGCGAGTACCGCCTGCCCGCCGTCACCGGGACGGGCTCGGCGTCCACCCGCATCACGACCGGCCGACGGATCCGGGTGGACGGCGCGGCCGGGACCGTCACCCTTCTCGACTGACCGGCCACGTTCGACAGGAGATGCCATGACGTCCGACCGGGCGGCCCGCGAGCCGCTGCCGGCGCTTCCGCTCGCCGCCTCGGAGATCCCCCTGAGCGACGCGCTTCCCCGCCCCGTTCCGTTGATCGGCGTCCGGCGGGAGATTTGGGACCGCGCGCTTCCCTACCTCGACGTGCGCGACAACGACGTCCATTCGCTGTACGCCTGCGCGCTGGCGGGCGCTCTGCTGGACGCCGTGCCGGGCGCGCGGGCGGACGTGGTGCTGCCCGCCGTCCTCCTGCACGACACCGGCTGGAAGATGGTCGACCCCGCCGACATCCTGCCCGCCATCGCCCACCCGTCCGGGCCTGCCGCACACGAGACGATACGCAGGCACGAGACCGAGGGCGCCGCCATCGCCGCCCGCATCCTCTCCGACGTCGGCTACCCCGCGCGGGACACCGAGCGGATCGTCGCCGTCATCGACGGGCACGACACCCGCACGGACGCGCTCGGCGTGGACGACGCCGTGGTGAAGGACGCCGACAAGCTGTGGCGACTCACCCCGCACGGCCTGCGCACCGTCGGCGCATGGTTCGCCCTGGACCGGGACCAGGTGCTGCGGCTCGTGGCGGCACGCACCTACGACCGGCTGCTCACCGAACCGGCCCGAGCCATCGGCTGCGCACTCGCCGTACTGGCCCGCACCGACCTCAGCGAGCAGCGACGGGCTTTGACCGCCCCCGCTGCGCCGTGAACGGCATATCACGTATTCAGGTTGATTGTGGATATTTCCGGCGTCAGTCTTGAGGGCATGGATGCCCATGCGCCGCTGGGAGTGGTCGTGACCGACTGCAAGGGGCTGGTCATCGGGTGGACGCCCGGAGCGGAGCGCCTGCTCGGGTACACCAGCGGCGAGGCCCTCGGCCGGTTGGCGGCGGAGCTGCTGGACGCCCCCGCACTCGCGGGCGGGGAGCCGGCCCAGGAGGGCGAAGTGACGCCCCCGCCCGCGAGTGAAGGGGTCGCCGAGCCCGGTGAGCGGCACCCGGGCCTCGGCGTACGCCACAAAGACGGGCACCGGCTGGCCGTGGCCGTCTCCCGGTACACCCTTGCTCCCGAGGCGGACGGCACCGGAGCAGGGCCGGGCACCGTCCTGCTCATCGGCCCGCCGTCCGGTCAGGCGGCGGAGCGACTGCGCCAGTCGCTGTCCGGCTTGCTGTTGCACGACTTGCCCCTGGCCCTGACGGTGTTCGACACCGATCTGCGCTGCGTGGGGCAGAGCGCCGCGATGCGGCGGCTGAGCGGCGTGCCGGACGAGGCCTGTCACGGACGCCGGCTGACGGAGGTCTTCCCCGGCCCGGACGCCATGGAGTGGGAGGAGCGGATGCGGCTGGCCATGGCCACGGGGCAGGAGCAGGTCGGCGAGCTCAAGGGCACCATCCTGACCGAACCCGGATCCCGTGTTTTCAGCGTCTCCGCGACCGCGCTGCGGGACGCGGAGGGCCGTACGCTCGGGGTCTGCTCGCTCGTCGGCGATGTGACGGACAGGCGCCGTGCCCGCGAGCGGCTCTCCCTGCTGAACGACGCCAGCCTGCGCATCGGCAGCACCCTCGACATCGCACAGACCGGACGGGAGCTCACCGAGGTGTCCGTCCCCAGGTTCGCCGACTTCGTCCGCGTGGACCTGCTGGAGGTCATCCTCCACGGCGACGAACCCGCTCCGGGGCCGCTGGCCGGCCCCGTGCGGCTGCGGCGCATCGCGGAACTGACGCTGTTCGAGGGGGTCACCACGGCACAGCACACCGCCGGTGAAGCAGACGTCTACCTCGCGAACTCACCGGCCGCCCTGTGCCTGGCCACCGGCCGGTCCACGCTGTACCGGACCGCGGACCCGCCGGTCCGCGCCTGGATCGACCAGACCCCCGAGCGGCAGGCGAAGGTCCGACGGTGGGGCACGCACTCATGGCTCCTCGTGCCGGTGAAAGCCAGGGGCACGACCCTAGGCGTAGTCATGTTCGCCCGCTTCCGTGAGACCCCCGAGCGCTTCGAGGCGGACGACCTCGCCCTCGCCGAGGACCTGGTGGCAAGGGCGGCGATCTGCCTGGACAATGCCCGGCGCTTCGCCCGAGAACGCGTCGCGGCTCTCACTCTGCAGCGCAGCCTGCTTCCGCAGCGGATGCCGGAGCAGTCGGCGGTGGAAGCCGCCTCCCGCTATCTCCCCGCCGCGCAGCGTTCCGGCGTGGGCGGCGACTGGTTCGACGTGATCGCGCTCTCCGGGGCCAGGGTCGCGCTGGTCGTCGGTGACGTGGTCGGGCACGGCATCCACGCGGCCGCCACGATGGGCCGGCTGCGCACCGCCGTACGCACCCTCGCCGATGTCGACCTCGCTCCCGACGAGCTCCTCACCCGCCTCGACGACCTGGTCATCCGTTTGTCGGCGGAGGCCGCCCCCGACGCGCAGCGGTCGGGGGCGCAGGCCGCCGGGGACATCGGGGCCACCTGCCTGTACGCGGTGTACGACCCGGTCTCCAGACGCTGCTCCATGGCACTCGCCGGCCACCCGCCACCCGCCGTCATCGACCCGGACGGCACCGCCGGGTTCCTGGACGTCCCCGTGGGACCGCCGCTCGGACTGGGCGGGCTGCCGTTCGAACCGGTGGACGTCACCCTTCCGGAGGGCAGCCTGCTCGCCCTCTACACCGACGGCTTGATCCACTCCCGCCGCTATGACCTCGGTGCGGGATTTGACGCCCTGCGGGATGCCCTGGCCGCGCCGGCCAACTCGCTGGACTCCCTGTGCGACCACGTCGTACACACGCTGCTGCCCGACGGACCAGCCGACGATGCCGCCCTGCTCCTGGTCCGGCCCAGGACCCTGGACCGGAGCAGGGTCGCCGTGTGGGACGTGGAGGCCGACCCCGCCGCCGTGGCGCGGATACGATCGGACGCCCTCGGACGCCTTGACGAGTGGGGACTGCAAGAGGCCGCCTTCGTCACCGAGCTGGTGGTCAGTGAACTGGTCACGAACGCCATCCGGTACGGTGACCCGCCGATCCAGCTGCGGCTGATCCACGACCGCGTGCTGATCTGCGAGGTCTCCGACTCCAGCAGCACCGCACCGCATCTGCGGCAGGCCCGGGTGTTCGACGAGGGCGGGCGAGGTCTGTTGCTGGTCGCGCAGCTCACGGAGCGCTGGGGCACCCGGCAGATGGCGGCCGGCAAGACGATCTGGTGCGAACAGACGGTGGCCGCGCTTGCGTGATCCGGGCCGCCGCGCAGTACGCCGGAGGCGGCGCCCCTGTCTGGACGCCGCCCCCGGATGTCCGTACCGCGCCCTCAGCCCTGGTGCGGCTTGCCGTGGACGATGAGCTCGGTCATGTCCATGTACCTGCAGCCGGCGGGGTCGGAGTCCTTCGCGCAGTCCACGTCGTTGTCGGCGGCCTGGTTGCCCAGCATCGTCAGGCGGACGTACCGGATGTTCTGGCCGGTTCCGGCGCTGAGGGACACGGAGTTCTCCCGGCCGGTGTCGGCCGGCCCGAAGTGGCCTTTGGCGGCGGTGGTCCAGGTGGTGCCGTCCGTGGAGGTCTCGATGCGGTAGTCGCCGAGAGACGCCGTCGTGTCGTCCCCGCAGCCCGCCGTCGGGTCGACGCGCAGGTCGCTGATGTCCACGGGCTCGGGCAGGTGGACGGTGGCGTGCACGGGCTCGACTCCGGTGCCGTTGCTGCCGCCCTTGGTGTCCGATCCCCAGACGGCGGTTGACATGTCGATCAGGGCGTTCGGTCCGCAGCCCGAATCGCCGTAGTCCGGGCCGCTGAAGTCCGCGATCTCGGCGCCGCCGGAGGATCCCGCCCAGTTCCGGCGCAACTGCCAGTCGGCGCCGTCGGCGGAACCGGACCGGAGCTCGAGCGTACGGATCCGCTGCTCGTAGCCGGCGCCGCTCGCGTACACCTTCCGGTACGTGCCCTCGGGGACGTCCCGGATCGTGTATGTGCCGTCCGTCGCGGTCACGGTGGAGAAGTCGGCGCCGGGGAAGCCGGAGGCGTGGCCGCTGATGCTGATCGTTACTCCGCGCGCCGGGGCGCCGGACGCCTCGTCGGTCACCTTGCCGGTGACCGTGACCACCGGGGTGTCCGGACCGGGCGGCAGGGAGAAGTCCTCGTCGGGCCGGGTGTCATCGCCCGTGAGGGCGGCGGCGAAGTAGCCCATGCCCCGGTTGGCGAAGACCTTCCAGATGGCGGCGTGGGCGCGCCCGCCGTCGACCACGGTGTCGGCCTGCAGGATGGCGTTGCGCTGCTCGAGGAACGACGGGTTCGCGGGCGACAGTTCCATCGCCCGGGTCACCAGCGACTCGGTGAGCCGGCTGCCGAGCGCGGTGCGCAGGTCCCACAGCGTCTCGCCCCAGATCTCGCCGTCGGCGTGCACCTCCGGACCGCCGCGGGAGATCTTGCCGTAGTCGCCGTAGGTGTACCCGCCGGGGCCCGTCTCCTTGGTTCCCGGGCACTTGGTCGAGGTGGAGCCGACCGGGCAGTCCAGAGCCTGGGTGCGTATCCGCATGTCGTCACTCGGGCCCGGCGGGACGACCTCCACCTCGCCGTCGGTGCGCGGGTTGTCCTTCACCATCCCCTTGTTGTTGAGGAAGTCGAGGGCGTACCAGTCGCTCCACGCCTCGCCCATGGCCCTTGACTGCAGGCTGTTGAGGGTCGAGAGGCCGTGGGCGTCGACGACGAGCCGGTTGGACAGACCGTGGGTGTACTCGTGATAGACCATGGGAGCGACATCGCCGAAGTTGGCCTGCGGGAACCTGGAGCCGGTCAGGTACATCTGCATCGTGGGCGGCTGCCCGTCCGGCGGCGTACCCATGTTGGCGTTGTTCAGGTGATCGTCGTCGGGCAGCCCGTCCTTCGTGGCCGCGCCGTCGATCGTCTGAGCCTGTACGGCGTCGCCGTCCCGGCCGTCGAAGTTGCCCGCGGCCCGGGTGAAGCCGATCGGAGCGGCCTTCAGGTGGTCCTGGAAGGTGCCGAGGAAGTAGTAGACCTGCGCGGCGTTCTGTTCGCGGTTGGCCTGCCAGGAGTTCGGCGTCTTCTGGTCCCAGGTGCAGGGCAGCGGGGCGTCGCAGCCGTCACCCGTGAAGGGCTTGAACCGGAAGGAGAACGTCCCGTCGGCCGCCGGGGTGATCTCCTCCCCGGCGTCCACCTTGTTGTTGTCGTTGACGTCGCTGTAGACGTGCGCGACGGGCCCGTTGAGGGTCTTGGCGTCGGCAGGGAGCCATCCCCGGACCGTCAGGTTGCGGCTGCGCTGCTTGCCGCCCAACGGGGCGCCCGGGTAATGGTCCCAGGCCAGCACCCTGCCGTTGCTCGGGAGCGTGCTCGTCAAGGAGGAGGGGAGCGGCCTGGAGCCGGTGGTGGAGTCGGCGTCCGGCGCGGCGGCGGTGGCCTGAGCCGGGGCATGAGCCGGGGCCAGGTCGGAGGAGAGACTCTGGCGGTACAGGACCCGGCCGGTGTCCGCGTCGACCACATGCAGCCACATGCCGTGGCCGTCCGGCGTGGTGACCGTCCGCCACGCTCGACGGGCGGTGCCGTCCGGCGCGGTGAACGCCACCTGCTTGGCCGTGTCGGAGTGATCGGTGCCGCCCGCTTGTGCGCCCGCGATGTCACGGACGGCGGTGTGCCGGGCCTGCGCCGAGGTGACCCGGGTGGGGGTCAGCCCGGAGGGCAGGTTCCGCACCCGCACCGGGGAGCCGACCACGTTGATCAGCTGCCCGTCGCGGGCGACGTTGGCCTTGACGCCGTTGCCGAACACCGGTAAGCCGTCGACCGACTGAACGAACGACAGATGGTGTGTCCCGGCGACGTCCGTGTACTGCCCCCGCAGGGTCAGGTCCCGGACCTGGTCGGCCGATAGGCCGAAGACGTCGGGATGGACCCGCAGATACTTCCGGACGATGTCTGCAGGGGCGTCGTCACTGGACGGCGTCAGATAGCCGTCGAGCCGGGCCACCTGACGTGCGGTACCGGTGGCCGGGTCCAGTTCGAGCAAGCCCTGAGGGCCGAGCCGGTCCTGCAGCCGCCGTAGGCCGGGCCGCTGTTGTGCCTGCGTCAGCCGGGCATCGTGCCGCACCAGCGTCTGCTGCGAGGGCGTGGGCGGCAGACCCTCGGCCGCCGGGGAGTCGTGGCCGGCTTTGGAGGGGGCTGCCGAGGGGGCCGAGTCCGCGTTGGCGGGGCTGGGCACAAAGGCGACGGCCAGCGCAAGGCCGGCCGTCGCTGTGAATATGGTCGCGCGTGTTCTGCGTGGAAAGGAGGCTTTCGCCATGGTGCGCCTCGTGGGGGGTGAGGAGTCCAACGACCGCATACAGCAGTCGAGTTGTACGCTCCAAACCTGTCAACACGCTCCACGCGGTAGGAAGCCTGAGCCTTCAAACGTCACAGGAGTTACACAGGTCCCATGAACGTCTCGCACAGCGGTGAAGTGCGCACTCGCCAGTGATCGTTCCGTGCCGTCTCGAGAGCAAGGCGTACGACGGTGTCGTCAGCCTGGTGTCCTGACCAGCAGTGGAGTGGACTGGCCAGCGGCGTCCGGACACAGCTGAACGTAGGTGAATGAGACCAGAACTGAGACCATCGGGTGACGGCTGGGCGACCCACGTCGTTCGGCGGGTGCTGGCACCCAGGCCGGATTCCTACTTATTTGATAATCGCGATCCCATGAGTGAGATTCCGTACAGCGTCGGCGAAGGGCCGGCTACCAGGGTCAGCCTCTCCCTCCCTGCGGGGACGGCGGAGGCGATCCGCCGACGGGTCGGCAAGCGTGAGTTCTCCGCGTTCATCACGGAAGCGGTGGAGCGCGAACTGCGCGGTCAGATCCTGGATGAGTACCTGGCCGACTACGAACGCCGTCAGGGGCCGATCTCCGAGCACGAGCAGGAGCGGGCACGCGGGGTCTTCGACGAGGTGTTCGCCGGGGAGGGGCAGTGGCCCGCCGCAAGCTGAGTCACGAAGGCACCCTCGTTCTCGACTGCGAGGGCCTGGCGACGTTCGTCAGTGATCACGAGCCCCTGGTCGCCCTCATCGCCGAAGCCCGCAAGCGGGGCATGGAGGTGGTCATCAGCGCGCCCACCATCATCGAAGCGGTGCATCGCCGGACCGACAAGGCGCGGCTCGCCTGGGTCCTGTCCGGCGTGCGGATCGTGCACATCGGCGACGAGGAGGCCAAGTCCGCCTCAGCCATGCTGATCAACGCTCACGGCGGGGCCGATGTGCGGTAGTGCGGCGAACAGCGCGCGACGCAGTTCGTCGGGGCGGTCCAGCAGCTTGGGGTTCTTCTTCACCGGCAGCAGGCGCCCGTCTGCGGTCCGCAGCAGTCGTGCAGCCTTCGCCCACTCGACCAGCAGCGTGAGGTGGTACAGCTCCTCGCTGGACTTCGTTTTGAACGTACGGTCTCCGATCACCGGGTCCATCCGGTCGCCGGTGTCCAGAATCTCCACCAGCGCCCGCGCGTCGGCGAGCGTCACACGGCCGGTCTGGGTCAGCTTGCGACCCGCACCGACCCAGCCGACCAGCGCTCGCACCTGCTCGACGGTCCTGCCTACTGCCTCGCCCATGTTGACCCACACGTTCCGGCTCGATTGCGCCCGTTGCCACCAAGCCCAGGATGACAGGCGGCGGGTAGCTGGGCCGGGATGCCCTCAGGTGCACTCCGTCGTGGGGCGTGACGCGGGCGTGGCAGACTGCGACGGTGACCACGCACGACGAGGAACTGCTGGCCCGGGTACGGGAGATGAGGGAGCGCGGCAGCGCGCCGAAACAGATCGCGAAGGCGCTGGGGCTGCGTCCGGCACAGGCCACCGCGCTGGTGCGGCGGGTCGCCGAAGCGGCGCAGGCGCACACTCCACCAGACGAGCGGCCGGTGGTGGGCTGCTGGGTCAATGCGGGGTGGAGCGCCGGACTGGACATGACCGGGGCCCCGGACTGGGCGGTGGCCGACCCGATCGGCCAGGAGCCGGATCCTGACACGGGTGGCTTCGCCCAGATCTTGCTGGCCCGCCAGGAACGGGCCAGCAGGGTGACCGTCACCGGTTTCCTGGTGGATGTGTACTGCTTGGGGGTGAAGAACGTGACCAACCCGGAGGTGATGGGTTCCGGCTCCCTGACCACATACGTACCGATGTACTACTCGGCTTTCGCCCACCCGCCGCTGTCGATCAGCGTGGAGCAGGCACAGACGATCGTGCGCGACGCGGTCACCTACGCCGGCGGCCTCGGCTTCGAGCCCGCGCCCGGCTTCACCGACGCCGCCGTACACCTGGGGACCCCACGCGGCGATCGGCCCACCATCGGCTTCGGCCGGGACGGTAAGCCGTTCTATTTCTCCGGTCCCAACGACGACCCGCGCAAGGTGGTGCAGACGCTGCAGCGCACCTGTGGGACCGGCAACTATCACTATGTCGCCCACCTGTAGGAACGGGACGTGAGCGGCACGAAGCAGGGAATACGCGCAGTGGCACCGGTCGAACGGGAACAGGAGTCCACCGACGCTCCGCGGGTCCGGCACACCGAGCCATCGCCCCGCGCCGTCGCAGAGGGCGGCGCCAGGGAATGGTCGTTCCCGGTTACTTCGAGCACCTCACGTCGGAACTGGGCGGCGAGCGGCTGAGCCGCGCATTCGAGCGGGTTGGGCACCATCCCACCGGCCCGTTGCTGTCCTCCCTGGTGAGGACCAGCGAGATCATTCGCACCGAATACCGCTGGATCGAAACGGGAACCGTTCTGCTGCTTGTCGCACTTCCGCAGTTCGCCGTCACCCTACGGCCGACATGAGGGAGAGCACGAAGAGACCGACTGGTTGGACGATCATGTCCAGCCCCAGCCGGTCCGAGACACCTGCCCGCTCCTGGATGGGACCCGATGGGACTGTCGCGGAGATCGATGTCGCCCGGCACCCCGACGCCGCGGCACGCTCATGTACATCTGCTACATTTGTGACATGAGTGATCCCGTGGTCGAATCCATGGCCGATGTCCGCAGCCACCTTGCTGATGTCATCGATCGCGCTCGTCGGGAGGAAACCCCGACGATCATCACTCGGCGTGGCAAGCAGGAGGCCGTGGTGATCGACATCCAGGAATACCAGCGCCTGCGTGAGATTGCGGAGAGCGCCGAAGAGGCGTGGCTCAACCAGATGGCCGACGAAGCCGAGTCCGAGGATGTGGAGGGGTCGGTCTCCCTCGAAGAGATGGCCGCCTTGCTGCGCGCTCATCAGGGCTGACCTCATGGGGTACGTCACGCGCTTCACACCCCACGCTCAGCGGGACATGCTCAAGCTCCCGCGCCCGGACGCCCTGCGCATTCTGCACTGCCTCACCGAACTCCAGAAGGCGATGGACGCGGGAGACACCGCGTCGTTCGACATCAAGGCCCTCCAGGGGCACAGTGCCCGCTGGCGGCTCAGGGTCGGCGACTATCGCGTCGTCTACACCGTCGAGGACGGTCAGTTGATCGTGTGGGTCCTGGCCGTTGGTAACCGTCGCGACATCTACCGCCAAGTTCCGTAGGCCGGGGTGCAGGTTGATGCCGACTGTCCGCCGGGAGTTACGGAGGCGTACGCCTGCCTGTTTGTCGAGATGTTCCGAATGTCGCCTATAAACGCAAACCAAAACTGCAACCGACGCACACGAAGAGCCGAGCCGCAATCGCGGCTCGGCTCCTCATTTCGCCTGATCAGGCGGCTGCGGAGGATACGAGATTCGAACTCGTGAGGGTGTGAACCCAACACGCTTTCCAACTGTTCGTTCGGGCGTCCGGCGAGGGCCGGGGACGTTCTGACCTGCGGTGGAGCGGGTGGTGGCGGGCGTTTCGGATGGCGCTGGACGGGGGTGAATGAGACCAAGACTGAGACCAGAGCGCCGGGTCACACCTTCTTGATGACGATCGACTCCGGGACCAGCTTCTCCAAGTCGTCCACGTCCGAGGTGAAGACGGTGACTTGCCCCTTCTGCTGTCGTGCGATGACGGCGAGCACCGCGTCGATCGCGTACCTGTGGCCGTGCAGCTTGGCATCAGCCAGAAGGCGGCGGGCCTGGCGGGCCTCGTCCTTTCCGATGTCGGCGACCTTGAGCCGGGAGAGAACCCAGTCCCAGCGCTGCTCGGTGGTTCTGCCGTCGTACGCCTCGACCAGTGTCATCGGCGACGTCACCACCTCGGCTTCGCCTCGGGCCGCGAGGTCGATCCAGGCGATCATCTCGCGGTCGCCTCGTACGGCCAGGGACAGGGCTTCGCAGTCGAGTACGAGGACGCGCAGTGGCCGCTGCCTGTGCTCACCGGCCCGCTTCTTCACGCGGCCTCTCCGGCGTCGTGCTTGCCGGCGGCGCGGCGGCGCTCGTGCTCGGCGTCGAGATCCTCCAGCTCCTCGAACGCTGCCGTGCGCTCGTCCTCGGTGAGGGAGCCGTGTTCCTCTTGCAGCCAGTCGGACAGTTCCCGTAGCCGGTCGCGGTCGCGCTTGAAGCGCAGGGCCTCGGCGACATACGCCGACAGGCCCCGTTCCGCCGCCTCCCCGCGGATCTCGTCCAGGAGATCCGCGGGGATCGTCACCGTCACCTTCTTGCTCGTCGCCATACAAGAGACCATACTCCTGGTGTTGCCCCCCTTACCAGGGCGTTCCGCGAACAGTGGCGTGGCCGGACGGCTCGTCCTTCACGCCGCTGTGAGGAGCAGGAGCCGCGCGTTGGCCTCGTCCGGCGCGAAACGGTCAGCGGCGAATTCCGTGGCGGATCGAAGTTCGAGCCACTCCAGCATGGCGTGGTGTTCCTCATGAGCCGGGTCGGCGAGGATCACTTTGAGATCGCTGTAGCCGGGGGCGCCGCCGCAGTCCTCGGGCGGGCACGCTCCGGCACCGTCCACGCAGTGCGGATAGTGAAGCCCGGCTGCGGCTGGGACCCGGAGGTGATGGGTTCCGGCTCCCTGACCACGTACGTACCGATGTACCACTCGGCCTTCGATCACCGGCCGCTGTCGATCAGCGTGGAGCAGGCACAGACGATCGTGTGCGACGCGGTCACCTACGCCCGCGGCCTCGGCTTCGAGCCCGCGGCCGGCTTCATCGACGCCTCCGTACATCTGGGGACCCCGCCCGCCGATCGGCCCACCATCGGCTTCGGCCGGGACGGCAAGCCGTTCTACTTCTCCGGTCCCTACGACGACCCGCGCAAGGTGGTCCAGACTCTTGAGCGTACCTGCGGTCCGGGCAACTACGACTACGTTGCCCACCTGTAGACGCGTTCCCCATCGGTAGGAACGAGACGCGAGCGGCACGAAGCGGGGAACACGAGAAGTGATACCGGTCGAACAGCAACAGGAGCCCACCGGCACTCCGAGGGTCCGGCACACCGAGCACGAGGCGCAGGCCGGTCTGCTGGCGGTGCTGCGTCTGTGCGCCGCAGGGAAGCTGCGGTGCAGTGAGAAGACCCGTCGCCCGGCGCCGCCACTGTCGCGGCGGTCGCCGACGTCCTGGAGGGCGGCGACTTCGAATGCGAGGACGAGGCACTGGCAGCCCTCGTTGTCAGCGACCGCCGCCTGCGCGCGTTGTGCACCCGGCTCGGCGAACGCCACCTCGTGGTCTCCCGAGCAGCTACAGGCATTTCGCAAGGCCACTCGCGCCCTGGGCTACCCGCTGGGATGAGGCGAGCAGACTCTTAGGGGCGCCCCAGGGCCGGGCCCGGGGGCGTACGTCGATGCGGGATCACTGGTCACCGCGGGAGCCGTCCGCGGTGCG
>CAMLJW010000111.1 GCA_946480485.1 uncultured Streptomyces sp.
ACATCAGGCCCGGCAACGTCCGCCTCGCCGACGGCACCCAGCGCAAGGGCTACACACGCAACAAATTCCTCGACGCATGGCGCCGCTACTGCCCGACCGTTCACTCAGTGAACGCCGAGCCCGCCGCCCCTGCCTCGGGCTGAGCCCCGCGTCCCCCGGTGGCCGTCCCTGCCGTCCCTGCCGTGATCTCGCAGGTCAAACGGCATGCGGCCGGGACGGAAACCGGGGGCAAGACGGCAGCGCGATCATGAAGACCGCCCTGCCACCAAACAGGACGCCGCCCCGATCCGTCTCGTGCCGTCCCGGGCGTCCCCGCCGTATCACCGCAGGTCACAGCGCATGCGGCCGGGACGGCAAGACGGATCCGATCCGTCCACAGCCACCGAGCCGCAGCCCCACCGAATCGAAGGTGCCAAGACGCGACGGCACCGCCAAGACGGAACGCTGCCATCCCTGCCGTACCGGTCCTGACCTGCGCTTGCAACGGCCAGGACGGCAAAGACGGACCATGCCACCACCGCAGGAGTATCCCGCGTGACCACGCTCGCCGTAACCACAGACCGCACCACCGCACATCGATCGTCTGACGCGGACCGCGCCGCGATCCCCACACTCGCCACAACCGGCTGCACCCGGTCCTACGACACGCTCAGGGACGGCAAGTGATGACCAAGCGCGCCGCCGAACGGTATGCACTCGGCGCGGCGGGAGTCGTCATTATCGCCCTCACCGCCGGAGGGTTCTGGCTCTCGTACGCGCACCTCGCCGAGGTCGCCGGGCAGCACGGGCTGGGGGGCTCCCCGGTCCGCCAGTGGGCCTGGCCGGCGACCCTGGACGCTTTCATCGTCGCGGGCGAGTTGCTGATGCTCCGTGCGGGCCTGCGCCGGGTACCGGACTGGTGGGCCATCGGCCTCACGGCCACCGGATCAGTCGGCTCCATCGCGCTCAACGTCGCCGGGGTCAGCCGTACAGGGAACGCCACCGCTGTCTCCCACCTCGACTACGTGGTCGCCGCAGTTCCCCCGACTGCCGCGCTACTGGCCTTCGGTGTCCTGATGCGGCAGATCCACCAGCTCGTTGCCGAGTCCACCGAACGTCACCACGCAGCCAACCACGGCCACAACCTCACCGTCGGCGCACAGCCCGCTGCACTTCCGGAAGACCACCCCGGTCTGCCGGAGCCAGCCGGTCTCGACGTGGCAGACGGCCAGGGCGACGTGGCGCAGGGGCCTGCCGAGGTGGCGCAGAAGCCCCCCGCTGTGTCCGACGGGTACCTCGCGATCGCCCGCACCGCGCCGCTGGGACGCGGAGGCCGCGCCTCGCGCCGCCACATCGAAGCGACGATCCGCGGCAAGGGCCTGTCCATCAGCAGGGCTGACGCGGAAACGATCAAGGACGTCCTGCAGGGCGAGCTCGACGAGGCCACCTCTCAGCGGCAGGCCGAACGCGACAAGGCCCCCGCTGACGCCTACTGAGTCACGCAGCCGCTCCCATCACCCTTCGCGCACGACTCGCACCCCTCGTCCCCGCGCAGGCCAGCGCGGGGACGAGGGCCCGAGCCGCTACGAGTCCACCTGACATCGCCGCCCCTCCCGTCCTTGCCCTGACCAGGCATGGGACGAGCGTGCTCAGTCACTGAGCGGCCACCAACACCCCCCGGAGAACACCCATGCGCAAGCAGACCCACGAACTCCCCACCAGCGAGCAGAAGATGACCACCACCCCAGCCACAACGCCAGCAAGGTATCCCGCTGGACCGTCCAAGGGCCGGCTCAACGGGGATCCCTCCGCCCCGGGGGTGGCGGAGGGGCTCGGGCACCAGGGGGCGCCCGAGGGGAAACAGCCCGCAGGCACCGCAGCCGCCCAGCTGCCGCGTGCTGCCGACGCCGCCGCGCTGCACCGCGTCGCCCGCCGCCGCCAGCGCGAAGCCGTGCAACGCAAAGAACGCGTCGATGTGCGCTACAGCGTCGACGAGAAGGCCGACATCCTCAACGAAGCTCGCTCGCTGAACATCGCCGGCGCCCACTACGTCGGCGCCGTCGTCATGGCCCACGTCCACGGTGATCTCGCCCTGCCCGGCCAGCGCACCGAACTCGACGACTACATAGACGAGCTGACCGCCCTCCGTGGCGAGGTCGCCAAGATCGGCCACAACATCAACCAGATCGCCAAGAAGCTCAACTCCGGCGGCCATCCACAACCTGTGGACACCGCCGTCCTGGCCCAGGGCGAACGCACCCTGACCGCGGTCGGCGCCACCGTCCGCCACATCGCCGCAGCCGCGAACCAGGCCGTCACCAAGAAGGCCGCCCGATGATCGCGAAGATCAGCAGCGGCAAGGAGACCGCCGGATTGATCCGGTACCTGTTCGACACGAAGAAGGCCAAGGACCACACCGACCCGCACCTGGTCGCCTCCTGGGACGGCTTCGCCCCCGACCCCGGCCGCAGCGACGACGTCGACGCCACCAGGAGGCTCCTCGTCGCTGACCTCGACCTGCACGTCAAGCAGGCCCGGCGGCTGGGCCGCGCGCCCGAGCGGCATGTGTGGCACTGCTCGCTCCGTGCCGCCCCCGAAGACCGCATCCTCAGCGACGAGGAGTGGGCCGACATCGCCCGCCGCGTCGTGGCGGCCACCGGCATAGCACCGGAAGGCGATCCGGACGGATGCCGATGGGTCGCCGTCCGCCACGCCCCCGACCACATCCACATCGCCGCCACCAAGGTCCGGGCGGATCTGCGCACCGCGCGGCACTGGAACGACTACCACACCGCCGACCGTGAACTCGCCGCCATCGAGAAGGAATACGGCCTGCTCCAAGTGGTCCGCGGGGACCGCACCGCCGCCAAGCGGCCCACCCGCGCCGAGCAGGAGAAGGCCCGCCGCGCCGGCCAGGACAAGCCCGCCCGCGAACGGCTGCGCACCATCGTGCGCACCGCCGTGGCAGCCGCCTCCAGCATGGAGGAATTCGTCCACCTGCTCAGCCACATCGACGGCGTGCTCGTGGAAGTCGTGTACTTCCCCTCCGGTGATGTGCGCGGCTACAAGGTCGCTGCCGAAGACACCACCACCGCCGGCAAGGGGCCCGTGTGGTTCTCCGGCTCCGAACTCGCCCCCGACCTGTCCTTCCTCAAGATCCAAAAGCGCCTGGAAAACATCGACCCGCGGCCCGCTGGGCAGCCGGGCTGGCGCAAGCCCAACCCCTGGCACCAGGCCACCGCCGCAGCCGAACGCATCCCCCACCGCCTCGACCAGGCCGACGACGAAGCCTCCCAGGCCCACCTCGCCGCCTTCGGCGAAGCCCTCGACGCCCTCCCGCTCCTCGCGCCCCAGGCGCTGCGGCCCCAACTTCGTGAGGCGGCGGTCGCGTTCGAGCGTGCCACTCGCTCCCGCATCCAGGCCGAACACCACCACGCCCGCGCACTGCGCGGCGCCGTGCGGGCGATGGTCCGCGCACCGGCCCCCAAGGACGGCGCCATCCTGGCGATGTTCCTGGACGCCGCGATCCTCGTCGTGATCGCCGCG
This sequence comes from uncultured Streptomyces sp., assembly GCA_946480485.1. The sequence continues at coordinate 3,526 of CAMLJW010000111.1, forward strand.
GCCCGCTGGCACCAGCTCCGCCAACACGACCAGCAAGTCGCCGCCGCCCAGCAGACCCTGCTCCACCTCCAGGCCGCCTACGACCAAGCCGCAGCCGCACCCCTGGCCGCCCTCGCCCAGCGCCGGCCACCCCAGCAGACGGTAGACCGGCACATCCGCCACCTGCGCCAGGCCGTGCCCGATCATGTGGACCAGGTGCTCGAAGACCCCGCTTTCGACGCTCTCACCGCTGCCCTCGCCGAAGCCGAGGCTGCAGGCCACAAGCCGGAGCAGCTCCTCCAGCAGGCCGTCGACCAGCGTGCCCTGGCCAGCGCCCGCCGCCCCGCACGGGTACTGACCTGGCGTATCGAGCGCCTCAGCGCAAGGCCGCTACCAAGCACACGAGCGCGCGCAGCACAGGCCCGCAGCGCAGCACAGCGTTCCAACGCTCCGGTCCACGCGGCAGCCGCCGTCCCAACCGCGCAACCGTCGCACACACGGCGGCGCTGACCACGACCCCGTGGAAAGCCTGGGACTCCGGCGGCCTGACCCCATAGGCCACTCTCCATCCCCGCACCAGCGGACCCGGGCTCCCCTCCCCCAAAGGCCCGGGGCCGCTGCCTTGTGCGAGGGCCCCGAACATCCTCCATGGGGAGAGCGGACAACCGGGATCCGAGCTACGGACGACGCCACGAGGGGTGGAAAAGGCGGCCAGTCCAGGTCTACTGCCAGCCGTGTTCTGTGAGAGGGCCGCTGTCGTCGAGGTAGCCGCGCAGGCCGGCCTCCGGGTACTCGATGATGTCGTCGGGCAGGTCGTGCACGGTGAACCACTCAAGGGCGAGGCACTTCTCAGGCTCCTTGTTGACGGGCTGCCCTTCCCATTCGGTGGCCTCGAAGAAGAAACCGATCCGCTCCACCTGCGCGTCCTGCCGGTGGTGCACGGTCTGGACCAGGCGAAGGTGAACCGGGTCGACGGTGATGCCGGTCTCCTCGTACAACTCCCGGGCGGCGCCGTCGGGAAGGGGCTCGCCTTGGTCGAGCTTGCCCGACGGCATGTGCCATCGGCCGTGACCGTAAGGGCCGCCACGTTGCGAGAAAAGGATTTTGTCGCCATCGCGGAGGATGACGTGAGTGTCGATGACGGGCTGTGCCGGTTGTCCGCTCATGTTCCTTGGGGGGTTGGATGGGTGGGTGGGGTGACCGACGCTATCGGCAGAGCCGGGATGGCGTCGGCGATTCGGCGTGCTACGTCCGATGGCGTGGCATTGTTGGTTTCGAGAAGCAGCACCCTTACCCCCTGCCTCATCAGCTGGGATGCGGCATCGGCGTAGAGCTCGACTTCCCGGCCGGGCGCCGAGGGGTCGAGATGGAAGCGGTGGGTGGCGCCGCGCGTTGCGATGCGTTCGGCGATGAGTCCCGGTTGCGCGGTGAGGATCACGGCGAGGTCCGGCAGCAGCGCGTGACGGTTGATGTCGAGCAGGAATTCCAAGGGCACCCCGTCGAGTCGTTGCAGGACAAGTGTCGAGGGCAGATAGCGGTCACTGATGATCAGTTGACCAGTCTGCAGCGCAGGTTGGATCTCACTCTCGATGTGCTCGTAGCGGTTGGCGGCCACCAGGCAAGCGAGCGCCAGGCCGTGGATCTGGTTCGAGTGGCCGCGGATGAACTGGCCCAGGTCGCTGGTGGTCGGCTCGACCGTCCGCCGTGCGGGACGCCCCTGGGCGGTGAGATGGTCATGGAGCGCCTTCACCGTCGTGGACTTGCCAACCCCGCTGGGACCGTCGATCGTCACGAACCATCCTGTGCGCTTGCCCGTCACGCGGCGACCTCCTTGGCCCCCTGGTTCCGGTCGTGCTGCTCGCGCGTGAGCATCGCCAGCGTCGCCCTGATTCGCTGGAGCGGCACGTCGCCGAACTGGATGCCGACGGAGAAGTTGAACTCGTCGCGCTGTCGCATCGACTCGTCGGCGCCGTCACCCGTGAGATCTACGTCGCCGTATGCGAGGAGGGCGTCCGGGTCATGGCCGGTCTGGATGAGGGTCTGCCAGATGGGCGTGCCCGGATAGGGGCGGAACTCGAAGACACTGGCGCGCACGTCACCTGGGTGCTGGTCGGAAATCTGCCACAGGTTGCGGATGTGGCGGACGGTCGCGTCGAGGTCTTCCTGGCTTTCACCGGGAAAGCCCAGGATGAAGTAGCCCTTGACACCGATGCCGTGTTCGACCAGGCGGCTGGCGACGCGCTCGGTCATCTCGGCGTTGATCCGCTTGTCCATCGTCTTCAGGATGCGGTCACTGCCGGATTCGATACCGAGGGCCACTTCGCGCAGCCCGTTGGAGACGAGGCGTTCGAGCTCGCTGTCGGAGACCCGGTCAAGGACGTTGATGCGGCCGGTGGCGTCCCACACGTACCGCTCGCCGATCCGGTGCCGGGTGAACGCTTTCATCTGCTCCTCGATGACGTTACGCACGCCCAGGAACAGGTCATCGACGAACCGGAAGGCAGTCACACCGTACTTGTCGTGCAGCTGGTCGAGCTCGCCGATGATGTTCTCCGGGCTGCGGACCCGGATCGTGACGTCGGGGTTGGCACTCCAGGCGGCACCGCAGAAGGTGCAGTTGTAGGGGCAGCCACGGCTGCCGACGATGTTTGCCTCCATGTGCCCGCTGCGGGCAGCGGCCTGGACCCAGTCGGCGGGTCGGCGGGCAGCGAGGCGCCGGTCGGCTGCAGTGGACGCGGCCTGGTAGGGGTCCTGTGAGAGGAAGGCGCGGTTGACGTACGGCAGGGCGTTGATGTCCGGGCCGAGCATCTGCGCGCTCGTCTTCGAATCTGCGATGCCCGCGGCCCGGGTGCCGAGCAGCGGGTCACGCCAGAGCACGCCGGGCAGCTCCCGCCGACGCGTTCCGTCCTCCAGGAGCGCAGCGACGCGCAGCTCCCCTTCGCCGAGCACGAGTGCCCGCAGGCTGGCCATGCGTGGGTCGGCCAGGACACGGTCCGGCATAGCCTTGGCGTGGTGCCCGCCGACTATGAGAGCAATGGCGGGGTCGAGTTGGGCGGCGATCCGGGCGGACATCTCGTAAGTGGGTGCGAGGAGGTTCATCGCGGCCCACCGGGGCTTGGCCCCGTTCACGATCTTCGCGGTCTCGTCGATGCCCAGACCGTGCGCCTCAGCGTCGAGGACGCCGACGTTGAAGCCGGCCTGCTGGGCGTAGGTGGCGATATAGGCCATGCCCAGCACGGGAAGCGTGTAGTCGTTGGTGCGCGGCCGCAGGGTGTAGTCGCGCAGCGGCGCGTTCACGAACAGAGCGTCGAGCTCGCGGTTGATGTCGGCGCCCGTGAGCAGCTCTAACTGCCGCATGGATCCTCCAGGTCATGGGGCATGTGAGCCCCAGGTGAGGGTCGAGAGAGTCAGGGTGTGCAGGGCAGTGCGGTCGCTTCCGGCCCATCCGGTCCACAGCGGGCCGAACGCCTTGTCTTTCTTGTCGGGCCACGGGTGATCGGGTGCGATCTGGGCGGCCCAGGTGCGCACGGCGAGGTCGTCGTGCGGGTAGATGCTGAAGTCGCCGGTGAAGTCGGCGGTGGCCGCAGCGGCGGTCCACGGACCGATGCGGGGGATACCCGTCAGCGCGGTGACCAAATCGGCGGCGTCCAGGTGTTCCCACTCGGTGTGATGCTGCTGGTAGTCAGCAGCCGCGGCCTGCAGGACGGTGCGGTGAAACTTTGCTCCGACGCCGGTGAACTCTTCGTCGGCCAAGGCCAGGACGTCGGCGGGCGTGGGTGACACGGCGAACTCACCGAACGGACCCTGGACAGTCGTACCGAACGTGCGGCACCAGGCGCGGTACAGCTTGCGGGCCTGGTCGGCGCGTACCACCTGCCGCAGGATCGCGGTACTGATCGCGTCCCACAGCCATGGGTTCGCCAGACGCTGGGTGACGCCGAGCTCGTCGAGTCCGGCCCGCAGCGCAGCAGGGACTGTGGCGGGCAGGCAGGCAGGGTCCGTTGGGACGAACGTGGGCTTCACGTCTTCGGTGCCCTGCACACACTGCATGTGCAGGCCCTCCCTGTCGTGGGACAGGACCCAGATACCGGAAGCCGTACGGACGGCACGCGCGACTGTGCCGTTCTCCTGCGAGTGCCAGGCCGGGTGATCGGTCATCAGCACGCCGGTCATCGATTGCTCCTCGTGTTGTGCTTTGTTTCGCCGTAGCCTCTCGCGTCACGGGGGTTCGGGGTGCCACAACCAGCACAGCCCTGGACCTGGCTCTGCTGCTCGCCGGATCCGTTCTCGTCTGCCATGTGGCGTTCCCTTCGTCAGAGGCGGTCGGCTGCCGCCCCTGAAGTAAGCGAGCGCCTGCAGCCTGAGGCGGTTGAGGCTCTGCTCGCACGCGTAGAGCGGGGCGTGTTGCCCACCCCACTGCACCGGGCCGAGCCAGATCACCAGGACACCGGTACGCCCGCAGCCGAGCCAGCAGTCACCGGTGATCCACGGCCACTCCTCCATGGAAGGACGTCCCCTTTCTCAGCTGGTCGGGATAGTCGATCTGGCGGCCTGGCAGTTGGGAGCGCAGGCCCAGAGCTGGAACGGCAGGCCCCGGTGGCGTATCTCGCCCAGTCGTCGACCGCTCGCTCCCAGTGGCCGGGCACAGAGGGCGCAGTCCATGGCCATCTGCTGGCGGGGCCGGAGTCGGGTGAGATCTGGAAGAGGCGAGGGCGCCGTGGCCGGGATGCTCACTTGCCACCCTCGGTACGGAGTTCCGCCCAGACCTCTTTGCCCCAAGGGCGTCTGTCCGAGCCGTGCAGGTCGTAGCCCCAGCGGTCGGCGACAGCGTCGACGAGGAGCAGCCCGCGGCCCGACTCGTCGTCGTCAGCCGCCTGGCTGAGTATGGGAAGACGCGATGGTTCCCGGTCCACGACCCCGACACGCAGTCGAGTCGCGCTCGGCCGCCCAACCGTGAGGCGGATCTCGGGACACGGAGTGTGCCTAGAGGCGTTCGCGATGAGCTCGGTGATGATCAGCGCGGCACAGTCGGCGAGGCCGTCGAGGTGCCACACACCGAGGACGTCCCGGAGGAGTTCGCGGCCGAGCTCGGCCGTGGACGGCTCGCACGGGAAGGTCTGGCTGTACGTGGGGTGGCCTACGGAGAGGGCCTCAACTGGTGTTCTCAGACTCGTCATTGGGGTGGAGCCTTCGTGTCGTCTCGGCGCCCGCCCCACCCCCGCGGGGAAACCTCAGGGGCGGGCCGGGCCGTCAACAGCCACCCGCACGGTGGGGCGCGGCGGGCGACCAGCACCCAGACAACTCCCTTTCCCAGCAGGTTGGTTAGGGCGTTCAGGCACTCAGTCGACGGTCCCACCTAGGACGTTTTGACCTCTCCTTTACCTGGCGGGCGAGGATCGTGCGGGCTACCGTGCCCGCATGGACACCACCCGCAACACCGTTCTTGAGGCGTGGATGACCGAACACGGCTACAGCTCCAACAGCCTCGCCGAGGCCGTGAACAGGGCCATCGAACGGTTGACCGGACGCCCTGGTGGACTCGACGGCTCGTCGGTCCGGGCCTGGAAGGCAGGCCGGGTCACGTGGCCAAAATCAGCCGCCCGCAAGGCACTTGAGGACGTCACCGGACTACCCGCCATCGCCTTAGGGTTCGTGCCACGGAGCCGGCCTTCGTCCACCCCGGCCCCACCGCAGCAGGAGGACCCCGACATGAAGCGCCGCACCCTCGTCGGCAGCATCGCGGCGGCTGCCGCCGCAGCAGCAGCCGCACCCGGCACCGCATCGCCGCGCCGTATCGGCATGAGCGACGTCAACCGCCTCAACAAGCGCTTCGCCGAGATCATCGCCAGCGACCACCGCCACGGCGGACAACTCGGCATCGAACAGCGGGCCGCCGCCCTCGCCGACGAGGCGCTCAACCTCCAGAACGCGGGCAGCGCCACCCAGCGCGTACGCAGCAACCTCTACGCCTCAGCAGCCGCCTTCCGCTCCTCCGCGATGTGGGCCGCCATCGACGGCCGCCGCTACGACATCGCCAAGGCGCACATGCGCGAGGCCCAGGCCCTCGCCGAGATGTCCGGCGACCAGGCGATCAAGTTCCGCATCTGGAGCCACGCCGGCACCATGTACCGCCACATGGGCCGTCCGGCCGACGCGTTCGCCGCCAACGACGTCGCCCGCAACCTGCACCTCACCCGCCGTGACCCCCTGTTCGCCTCCCTCGGCCTGGCCCGCCAGGGGGCCATCCACGGCGCGGCACAGGACCGCACTGGTACCCGCCGGGCGTTCGAGCAGGCGCAGGACGCCATGTTGCGCGCCGACCCCGCCGATTACCGGCCGGTGTGGATGCTCGCCTTCTACGACCAGGCCGAGTTGGACTCCTTGGCCCTCTCCGCGCACTTGGCGCTCGGCGACTACTCGACGGCCGAGTACCACGCCCACCGCTGCCTGTCCGCTCTCCGGCCCCACATGATCCGTTCCCGGGCCATCGCCACCACCCGGCTCGCCCACGCCCAGCTCGCCCAGGGCGCCCCCGACGCCGCCACGGCCACCGCGATGAAGGTCCCGGCCGAAGCCGCCACCCAGCACGCCCGGGTCACGCGCATGCTGCAGGAGTTCGGGGCCGCACTGCGCGCCACCGCGCCGGGCAGTTCCATCGCGCAGACCTGGACCGAGCACACCGCCACATGGAGGATGGCCGCATGACCACGGCGCCCGCCAACGAACTGCGCACCTTCACCACCCTCGACACAGCCCGCGGCGACCTCCTAGACGTGTACGCCGACGTACGCGCCCCACTCCTCCACCTGCCGAACTACGCCGTCACCGCGTTCGGCGAGCGCCTAGACCGACACGGCACCGAGCCGGGGTTCACGGCCGTCCTCGCATACGCGGACGGACATCCGGTCGGCTACGCCTACGGCAACACCATCGAGCACGGCGACCGCTATTGGCAGCGCACCAGCCCGACGCCGGCGGACAAGTACACCGAGCGCCCGGCCGTAGCACTCAAGGAGATCGGCGTCCGGCCCACCTGGCGGAAGACCGGCACCGCCCGTCGCATCCACGACGCCCTCCTCGCCACGCGCGACGAGCCGTACGTGACGCTCATGGTTAACCCGGCTGCTGGGGACGGAAAAGTTCATGCGCTCTACGAGTCGTGGGGGTATGAGGACATCGGGCAGAGCCAGCCGTCACCGGCGTCGCCGGTCCTCACCGTGATGATCCGCGCCATCCGCTGACTGGCGCGCACGACAGTCCGCCGTCTTCAAGCGGCGCAGGGCGACCACGACTGCCCAGCCGCATGCGGCGACTCCCCCGCTCAGGCCGTCGACCAGGAGCAGCGGGGATCCGGTAGAGGAGACCATTTCCGTCTGTCAGGTGAACATTTCTATTCCTCGTCATCCTGAGCCGGACGTTCTCGTTGTTGCCGTAGCCCCTCCATAAAGACACGAATCGTGGTCTCGTACGGTTCGTAAGAGAAGGCACCGCCGGGCGGACGAAGCGAAATCAAGTCATGTGCCACGACGAGAAGCGAAAGCAATAGTCGGTTCACATCTGAGGACGAAACGTCAGAATGCAGCCCCTTATTGCTCAGGCTGTCCAGCTTATCAATCCGTTTCCCCAAGTCCTCGACGTTCGCGATGAGTAGTTCTCGTGTCGTGTCAGAGGTGACGTTTTCCGCGACGTATGCCCATAGACGGTTCCGGTACTCAGCCTGGCCGACCTTTCGCCCATTGATCTTTTCTTCACGCGGAGGATAAAGGCAGTCTGCAAGCTTTTCCGTGAATCGTCGGCAAGACAGCGAAACATGCGCCAGCCCTTCGGCTGTCTCGTGGCTCTCGAACGCTTTAAGGGCAGCGTGCATCCGTTGAGTGAGGTTCGGGTCCAGGTCTGAGCAGCGCATCAGGGTTTCACCCAGCGCGGATGAGAACTGGCCCTGAAGCAGTTCGTCCGCCTCTCCGAGCCTGCGAAAGTGCTGCATGTTGTCGTACGGATCGAAGATGGTCTCCCGCACCCCGGAGTCCTCCCAACGGACGGAGGAGAGGAGGCCGGAAGCTTCCCACTCGCGATACTCCACGTGGTCCCGGTTATCTTCGACCTCCAGCTCATACTGTCTATGAAACAGGTAGAGGAAGTCTTCGAAGATCCGAAACCGACTCGGGATACCCTTCAGGAACACCGCCCAGTGTTCGGGAATCTCCGGACGAATCTGTACTGCCCCCAGGTACCACTCCGTGCCCTTTAGCCGGATGTGCATGGCGCGAGCGTCCGACGGAGTCAGAGATTCCACGACCATACCTGCGATATCAAATGACTCAATATGCTTGGCAAGGTCCGGCCCAAGGAAGGTGCTCCAGACTGCCCAGTGCTCGCCGAGAACGCTGTTTGCAGCGTCCTCGGTACTGCTCACCTCTTGGGCAAGTCGCCGCAGCGGGAGAGTTCCCATGGAAAAACGGGCATGACGCCTATGCCGTGGAACGGATTCCATGAACGCTCGTACCAGGGATTCCCTCATGGTGAGCCATCCCCAGGTTCCGGCCTCCCGCGAGCTCCAACCTTCGTTAATCAGGAAACAGACTCTCACTCATCCCCCCAAAAAACTGATTTCAACAGATGCTCCGCCCTGTCGGGCCTCAGGTCATTCAGAATAACCACGCACAACTCACTGTCCGTCGCTCGGCATCATAAAAGCGCCCAACGTGTTGATGAGTGTGGTCGCCTCCACCAGCAAGTCCGAGAACGCGTGAGCGAGACCCTTCTCGTCAAGAGCAAAATGGTCGGCAGCTCGCTCGTAGTCCCTGCCTTTCACGTGAGCCGGCCCACTGCGTAGACCGTTGAGATTACGCAGCAGCGCGATGAGTTCTTGTCTGTCAGGAAACCCGACCTCATCCAGGTACTTCTGAAACTTCGTGATTCCCTTGTCGCCCTGCTCGACCGTAATATGCTTGGCGATCTCGCGTTCGTTCAAGCGCTCAACGAGAACCTTCGACAGCGACATGACCTGGTCGTCGAACTCCCGCTGATTCTCGCTCGCAGGTACGTGCAGCGTCGCCCAGTAGTGCTCATCCTCCTGCTTGAGCGGCTTGAACAGATTCCATCCAAAGCACTCATGCCAGTCGTCGCGGAAACGCCCGTACGAGGCTTTGAAGGCGAGCGCTGGTTCGTCGGCATCTGCCCAC
>CAMLJW010000112.1 GCA_946480485.1 uncultured Streptomyces sp.
CTGCGCCGCTGGTGGCTGGTCCTGCTGGTCGCGGCGATGGCGGTGGCGCTCGCACCCGGACGGCGGGTACGGCGAGTCGGACGGCGGGTCGGACGGCAGGTCGGACGGCGGGCCGGACAACGGCGCGTCACCCACCGGAGACGTTCCGGCGCAGGGCGGCCCCTCGGAGGACGGGCAGGCGCCGAGCCCGCCGCCCGGCGCCGGTGAGCAGTCTCCCGTACAAGCCGCGGAGCCCTTCCGTGCCAAGATGCTGAGCGTACCCGGCCTCGGCGAGGGTGCCGCCGGGCGGCGGTCGCGGGCGCGCACCGAGCACGGGCGCACGACGGGGGCGCGGCGCCCCTCGGGGACGCTCACCAAACTGCATCTGGCGGCGACCGTGCGGGCCGCGGCCCCGCATCAGCGGGTGCGTGGGCGCTCGGGTCCGGGGCTCGTCGTACGGCGCGGCGATCTGCGGCAGGCCACCCGGGAGGGGCGTGAGGGGAACCTCGTGCTGTTCGTCGTGGACGCCTCCGGATCGATGGCCGCGCGGCAGCGGATGAGTGCGGTCAAGGGGGCCGTGCTGTCGCTGCTGCTCGACGCGTATCAGCGCCGGGACAAGGTGGGGCTGGTGACCTTCCGCGGTGCCGCGGCCGAGATCGCGCTGCCTGCGACCTCGTCGGTGGACGCGGCCGCGGCGCGACTGGAGTCGCTGCCCACGGGTGGGCGGACGCCGCTGGCCGCGGGACTGCTGAAGGCCCATGAGGTGCTGCGGGTGGAGCGGTTGCGGGATCCCGCGCGGCGTTCGCTCGTCGTGGTGGTGACGGACGGGCGCGCCACTGGCGGCCCGGACCCGGTGGCGCTCGCGGGGCGGGCGGCGCGGCTGTTCGCGGCCGACGGGGTCGCGTCCGTGGTCGTCGACTGCGAGTCGGGGCCGGTGCGGCTCGGGCTCGCCCGGCAGCTCGCGGGCGAACTCGGCGGCATGGCCGTCACCTTGGACGAGTTGCGGGCGGACTCGATCGCCGGGCTCGTCCGAGATGTTCAGGGCACCGGGGACAACGGCAGGAGGGTCGCGTAATGCCGCAGGGGCAGCCGAGTGTCGTGCCGGACGATGGGCTGACCACCCGTCAGCGTCGGAATCGTCCCCTTGTCGTCGTGCACACGGGGATCGGCAAGGGCAAGTCCACCGGCGCGTTCGGGCTCGCGCTGCGGGCCTGGAACCAGGGGTGGCCGATCGGGGTGTTCCAGTTCGTCAAGTCGGCGAAGTGGAAGGTCGGCGAGGAGAACGCGCTGCGGGTGCTTGGTGCCAGCGCAGAGGGCGGGTCCGTCGACTGGCACAAGATGGGTGAGGGCTGGTCCTGGGTGCAGCGCGACATCCAGGGTGACAACTCGACCAACGAGGAGAAGGCCCGCGAGGGGTGGGAGCAGGTCAAGCGGGACCTCGCCGCCGAGACGTACAAGCTGTATGTCCTCGATGAGTTCGCCTACCCCATGCACTGGGGATGGGTCGATGTCGATGAGGTCGTCGCCGTGCTCCGGGACCGGCCGGGGACGCAGCATGTGGTGATCACCGGCCGGAACGCGCCCGACAGGCTCGTCCACTTCGCCGATCTCGTGACCGACATGTCGAAGGTGAAGCATCCGATGGACGCCGGGCAGAAGGGGCAGAGGGGCATCGAGTGGTGAGTTCTGTGCCCCGGCTGGTCATTGCCGCGCCCTCTTCCGGCAGCGGCAAGACCACCGTTGCCACGGGGTTGATGGCCGCGTTCGCCTCGCGGGGGCTTGCCGTGTCTGCGCACAAGGTCGGGCCCGACTACATCGATCCCGGGTACCACGCGCTCGCGGCGGGGCGGGTGGGGCGGAATCTCGACGCGTATCTGTGTGGGTCGGAGTTGATCGCGCCGCTGTTCGCGCATGGTGCGCGCGGGTGTGATGTCGCTGTCGTCGAAGGTGTGATGGGGCTGTACGACGGGGCCGCCGGGCAGGGTGAACTGGCGTCCACCGCTCATGTGGCGAAGCTGCTGCGGGCGCCGGTGGTGCTGGTCGTCGACGCGTCGTCGCAGTCGCGGTCCGTCGCGGCGTTGGTGCACGGGTTCGCGTCCTGGGATCCCGGGGTGCGCCTTGCCGGGGTGATCCTCAACAAGGTGGGTTCCGAGCGGCACGAGGTGCTGCTGCGGGAGGCGTTGGACGAGTCCGGGGTGCCGGTGCTGGGAGCCTTGAGGCGGGCTCGGCAGGTGGACACACCCTCTCGGCACCTTGGGCTGGTGCCCGTTGCCGAGCGGCGGGCGGAGGCCGTCGAGGCGGTCGGTGCCATGGCCTCGCAGGTGCGGGAGGGGTGCGACCTGGATGCGATGCTTGCGGTGGCACGCGGTGCGCCCGCGTTGTCGGGTGCTGCCTGGGATGCGGCTGGGGCCTGTGGCGCCTCTTTCGACGGGCTGGCTGATGCCGGGCTCAAGGCGCCGGTCGTAGCCATCGCCGGTGGGCCCGCCTTCACCTTCTCCTATGCCGAGCATGCCGAGCTCCTTGCCGCGGCCGGAGCCGAAGTCGTCGTCTTTGATCCGCTTCATGACGAAAAACTGCCGGACGAGACCGTTGGGTTGGTCATCGGGGGCGGGTTCCCGGAGGTGTACGCGCCCGAGCTGTCCGCCAACGAACCACTGCGCAAGGTCATCGCCGAGCTGGCGTTCAGTGGTGCTCCCGTGGCGGCCGAGTGCGCCGGTCTGCTGTACCTGTCCCGCGAGCTCGACGGGCAGCCCATGTGCGGTGTCCTGGACGCGAGCGCGCGCATGGACGAGCGGCTCACGCTCGGGTACCGGGACGCCGTGGCCGTCGGCGACAGTGTGCTCGCCGAGGCGGGGACGCGGATGCGCGGGCACGAGTTTCACCGGACCGTCGTGGAGCCCGGTGCGGGGGCGGCTCCCGCTTGGGGCATCAGCGCTCCTCAGCGACGCGTCGAAGGTTTCGTACAACAGGGTGTGCACGCGAGTTATCTGCACACACACTGGGCGTCGGCGCCCGGTGTCGCCCGTCGGTTCGTGGAGAGGTGTGTCAGGTCATGAGCGTCAGCAGGCTGGTCGGGGTCGGGGTCGGGCCCGGGGATCCCGAGCTCGTGACCATCAAGGGGGTCCATGCCCTCCGTGCGGCGGATGTCGTTGTCGTACCCGTGATGGACACGGGTGAGCGTGGGCGCGCCGAGGCCACCGTGTTGCACTACGTGCCCGAGGACAAGGTCGTACGGGTCGTGTTCGCGCTCAACGAGCGGTCGGACCGGGCACGGCGCGAAGCCGCCTGGGACACGGCCGGTGAGCGGGTGGCCCAGCTGCTGCATGACCACGGCACGGTTGCGTTCGCCACCATCGGCGATCCGAACGTCTACTCCACCTTCACCTATCTCGCCCAGACCATCGACGAGTTGGTCCCGGGCACTGTCGTCGAGACCGTGCCCGGCATCACCGCGATGCAGGACCTCGCCGCTCGGTCCGGGGCCGTCCTGACCGAGGGGACCGAGCCACTCACCCTGGTGCCCGTCACGGCCGGGGCCACCGTACTCAGGGACGCGCTCAACGGGCCGGGCACGGTTGTGGCGTACAAGTTCGGGAGGCTCGCTGAGGAGGTCGCCGCCGCCCTGCGGGAGACCGGCCGGGTCGACGACGCCGTCTGGGGCTCCGCACTCGGGCTGCCCGAGGAGTCGATCCGGCCGGCCGCCGAGCTGGACGGCGCTCCGTTGCCGTATCTCTCCACGCTCATCGCACCCGCGCGACGCGACGGCGGACGCGGCGGCAAGCTGTGACAACCCAGGAAGGCGGGCTTGGGGAAAGAGGCGCCGCAGGCCACCACCCCAGCCGCATCCCAAGTCCACCGTTGCCGCCGGCCTCCGCCGATACCGGCCGATGCCGCTGATGCCGCCGACGTCGCTGATGTCGCTGATGTCGCTGAGGACTCGTAGCCCCGGCAGGACTCGTACGACCCGTAGGAGAGGACCCCATCACATGCCCGATGCCCCCACCGGCAAGGTGACTTTCGTCGGGGCGGGCCCCGGCGCCGCCGACCTGCTGACCTTCCGAGCCGCCCGCGCCATCGCCGAGGCAGACGTCGTGATCTGGGCGGCCAGCCTGGTGCAGGCGGAGGTCCTGGAGCACGCGCGCGAGGGAGCGGAGATCCTCGACTCGGCGGCCATGTCCCTAGAGGACGTCGTCACCGTCTACGAGCGGGCGGCCGGAGAAGGGCTGAAGGTGGCTCGCATCCATTCCGGCGACCCCGCCCTGTGGGGTGGTACGCAGGAGCAGCTCGACCGGTGTGCGGACCTCGGGGTCGGGACCGAGATCATCCCCGGTGTCTCCTCGTTCTCCGCCGTCGCCGCCCTCGCGCAGCGTGAACTGACCATCCCGGAGGTCGCGCAGTCCGTGATCCTCACCCGGCTCGGCGGTGGCAAGACGCCGATGCCGCCGGGGGAGGAAGTGCGCGAGTTCGCACGGCACGGCACGACCATGGCGCTGTTCCTGTCGGCCGCCCGAAGCGGGCAGCTCGTACGGGAGCTGCTGGAGGGGGGCTATCCGACGTCGACGCCCGTCGTGGTCGCGTACCAGGCGACGTGGCCGGAGGAGCTGATCGTGAAGTGCACGATCGGGACGCTGGAGGAGACGGTCAAGGAGCACAAGCTGTGGAAGCACACGCTGTTCCTGGTGGGCCCGGCCCTCGACGCGCACGGTACGCGCTCGCACCTCTACCACCCCGGCCACTTCCACGGCTTTCGCAAGGCGGATCCGGAAGCCCGCAAGGCTCTGCGTACGCGGGGTGCCACACCTTGATCACCGTCGTCGGTACGGGGACGGGGGCGCCCCTCACTCCGGACGCCGAGGCCGCGGTGGCCGGGGCGCAACTCGTCGTTGGCGCCCGGCGGCATCTGGCGGCGGCGCGGCTGCCGGACACGGCGCGGCGGGTCGTCCTCGGTCCACTCGCGCCCGCCCTCGACGCGATCGAGCAGCACCTGGAGAAGCACCAACGGGAACACCAGTCAGAGCACCCGGGGGAGCACCAGGGGGAGCACCAGCCGCAGTCGGCAGACCAGCGGCGGGTGGTCGTGCTGGCCTCCGGGGATCCCGGTTTCTTCGGGATCGTGCGGGCTCTCGCCGAACGTTTCGGGAGCGAGCGGCTGGATGTGCGCCCAGGGGTGTCGTCCGTCGCCACCGCCTTCGCGCGGCTCGGGCTCACCTGGGACGACGCGGTCGTGGTGAGCGCGCACGGGCGTGACATGCGGACCGCCGTGAACGTCTGCCGGGCCCACCCGAAGGTGGCTGTGCTGACCGGTCCCGGTGCCGGCCCCGCGGAGCTGGGGGCCGCGCTCCGGTCGAGCGGACGCGTCCTCGTGGTGGCTTCGGCACTGGGCGCGGGCCCGGGCGCGGAGTCCGACTCCGACTCCAACTCCGACTCGGACGAGCGCGTCGAGCGCGTCGAGCGCGTAACTCCCGCCGAGGCCGCCGCCCGCGACTGGGGGACGGCCGTGAACGTGGTGGTGTGCCTGGCCGAGTCACGGGTTCTCACGCCCGTGCGGACGGTCGCCGGGCCCACGCCCGGGCCCGCCCAATGGGCCCTGGACGAGAGCCAGTTCGCGCACCGAAATTCGATGATCACCAAGTACGAGGTACGAGCTCTCGCGCTGGCGCGGCTCGGGCCGCGGCTCGGGGACCACATCTGGGACGTCGGCGCGGGGTCCGGCTCGGTCGCCGTGGAGTGTGCGCGGCTCGGAGCCGCCGTGACCGCCGTCGAGAAGAGCCGGGACGGTGCGGAGCGCGTCCGCGCCAACGCCACCGCGCACGGCGTGGACGTGACCGTCGTGCAGGGCGTCGCGCCCACCGTGCTGCCCGGTCTCCCGGATCCCGACGCCGTGTTCGTCGGCGGCGGCGGGCGTGAGCTGCCGGCGATCGTGATGGACTGCGCGCGGCGGGCTCGGCGCGCGGTCGTGGTGGCGATGGCCGCGCTCGACCGGGTTCCGGCGGCGCGCGACGCGCTCGTCGCCGCCGGGCTCCACTGTGACGGCGTACTGCTGCAGTCGTCCCGGCTCGCGCCGCTGCCCGGGGATGTCACCCGGCTGGCGGCAACCAATCCCGTCTTTCTGCTGTGGGGCGTCCGGCCTCCGGCGCGTACCGAAGGAGTCGTTCAGTGATCGGCCTGATTTCCGCGACGGCGGCGGGTGCCCGGGCCCGCGAGCGGGTGGCCGCGGCATGGCCGGATCGCACGCGCGTGTACGACGGTCCCGTGGGCGACGCCGTGCGGCGGGCCTTCGCGGAGTGCGAGCAGCTCGTGTGTTTTCTTGCCACGGGGGCCGTGGTGCGGCTCGCCGCGCCTCTGCTGTCGGGCAAGGAGTCCGATCCGGGCGTCGTGTGTGTCGACGAGGGGGGACGATTCGCCGTCTCGCTGGTCGGGGGGCATGGCGGCGGGGCCAATGAACTCGCCCGTGCGGTCGGTGAGCTGCTCGGTGCCGAGCCGGTGGTGACGACGGCGACCGACTCGGTCGGGGTGCCCGGCCTCGACACGCTCGGGTTTCCGGTGGAGGGGAATGTCGCCGCGGTGTCGCGGGCCCTGCTGGACGGGGAGCCCGTCGCCCTGGAGGCGGAGCTGCCGTGGCCGCTTCCGCCGCTGCCGGTCGCGCCCTTCGGACAGTACGCGATTCGGCTCACGGACCGGCTGGTCGAACCCGCCGCCCGCGAAGTCGTCCTGCGCCCGCCCTCCCTCGTCGTCGGTGTCGGCGCCTCCAAGGGCGCGCCCGTGGACGAGGTGCTCGGGCTCGTGGAAGGCGCCCTGCGCGACGCCGGGCTCTGCGTGAAGTCCGTCGCCGAGCTCGCCACCGTCGACGCCAAGGCCGGCGAGCCCGGCCTCGTCGAGGCGGCCGCCCGTCTCGGGGTGCCCCTGGTGACGTACTCCGCCGAGGAGCTGGCGGCCGTGGACGTGCCCAACCCGTCCAACGCCCCACTGGCGGCCGTCGGTACGCCCTCCGTGGCGGAGGCCGCCGCGCTCGTACGCGGGGGTGAACTCCTCATGCCCAAGCGGAAGTCGGCCGGGCAGCCGGCGATGGCGACCTGTGCTGTCGTACGGCGCGCGGGCCGCGGCCGACTTGCCGTCGTCGGACTCGGTCCCGGCGCGCGCGACCTCCTCACCCCGCGCGCGAAGGACGAGCTGCGCCGGGCCTCCGTGCTCGTCGGGCTCGACCAGTACGTCGACCAGATCCGCGACCTCCTGCGCCCCGGCACCCGCGTTCTGGAGTCCGGGCTCGGCGCCGAGGAGGAGCGGGCCCGGACCGCCGTGTCCGAGGCCCGGCTCGGCCGGGCCGTGGCGCTGATCGGCAGCGGTGACGCGGGCGTGTACGCGATGGCGTCGCCCGCGCTCGCCGAGGCGTCCGACGACATCGACGTGGTCGGGGTGCCGGGGGTGACCGCCGCGCTCGCGGCCGGGGCGATCCTGGGCGCGCCACTCGGCCACGACCATGTGTCGATCAGCCTGTCCGACCTGCACACACCGTGGGAGGTCATCGAACGGCGGGTACGGGCCGCCGCGGAGGCCGACCTCGTGGTGACGTTCTACAACCCCCGCAGCCGGGGCCGTGACCGGCAGCTGCCCAGGGCGCTCGCGATCCTCGCCGAGCGCCGGGAGCCGACGACGCCCGTGGGTGTCGTACGCAACGCCTCGCGCGCGGACGAATCCAGCCGACTCACCACTCTGGCGGGAATCGACCCGGCGACGGTCGACATGATGACGGTCGTGACGGTGGGCAACACGGCGACCCGTGAGATCGCGGGCCGTATGGTGACGCCGCGCGGCTACCGCTGGCAGGAGGAACCCAAGTGAACCGAGTGAGCCAGGTGTTCCCGGAGTCCCGGATCGTGCACCCCATCGAGGTGGAGTCCTTCCGGCGGCTGCGTGCCCGGCTCGACACCTCGCGTTTCCCGCCGCTGACGCGTGCGGTCGTGGAGCGGGTGATCCACTCGGCGGCCGATCTCGACTACGCGGAGGACCTCGTCACCGACGAGGGCGCGCTGGAGAAGGCCCATACGGCGTTGCACGACGGGGCAAGCGTCGTCGTGGACGTGGAGATGGTCGCGGCGGGGATCACACGGCGCGAGACCGTGTGCCGGCTGGGGGACGCCAAGTCGGGTCCCGGGCTGACCCGTTCGGCACACGCGATCCGGCTCGCTTACGAGCAGGTCGGCCCCGGCGCGCTCTGGGTGATCGGCTGCGCCCCGACCGCGCTGGAGGAACTCCTGACACTGGACGCCGATCCGGCGCTCGTCATCGGCCTGCCCGTCGGCTTCGTCGGCGCGGCCGAGTCCAAGGCCGCGTTGCGCGAGAGCGGGCTGCCTGCCGTCAGCAACGTGTCCGAGAAGGGCGGTTCGGCGGTCGCCGCGGCCGCGCTGAACGCCCTGCTGTATCACCAAGTACACCCCGTACGCCCCGTACACCCGGTAAGCCCCGTACGCTCCGTACGCCCCGTACCTTCCGTGTCCGAGGCCTCAGAGCCACTGAAGGAGAAATCGTGACCACGTCCCAGCCGCCCGCCCTGCTCGTCGCCGGACACGGCACCCGGGACGACGCGGGCGCCGAGTCCTTCCGCGACTTCGTACGGGAGTTGGGCCGCCGCAACCCCGAACTGCCCGTCGCGGGCGGTTTCATCGAGCTGTCCCCGCCGCCGCTCGGCGACGCCGTGGCCGAGCTGGTCGAGCTGGGCGTACGCCGGTTCGCAGCCGTCCCGCTGATGCTGGTGTCCGCCGGGCACGCGAAGGGGGACATTCCCGCGGCGCTGGCCCGCGAGAAGGAACGGCACCCGGGGATCTCGTACCGGTACGGCCGTCCGCTCGGCCCGCACCCCGCACTGCTGTCGGTGCTGGAGCGACGGCTCGACGAGGCGCTCGGGGTTCCGGCGCGTATGCCCTCCGACCGGGCCGATGTGACCGTCCTCCTCGTCGGCCGCGGCTCGACCGACCCGGACGCCAACGCCGAGGTCCACAAGACGGCGCGGCTGCTGTGGGAGGGACGTGGTTACGGGGGCGTGGAGACGGCGTTCGTGTCGCTGGCGGCGCCGGACGTGCCGTCCGGGCTTGACCGCTGCGCGAGGCTGGGCGCCCGCCGGATCGTGGTGCTGCCGTACTTCCTCTTCACCGGCATCCTGCCGGACCGGGTACGACTGCAGACCGGGGCATGGGCGGCCGCGCACCCGGAGGTCGAGGTGCGGTCGGCCGACGTCATCGGTCCGGAGCCGGAGTTGCTCGACCTGGTGATGGAACGCTACCGGGAGGCCCTGGCGGGCGATCTCCGCATGAACTGCGACTCCTGCGTCTACCGCGTCGCGCTGCCCGGCTTCGAGGACAAGGTGGGGCTCCCCCAGCAGCCGCACTTCCACCCGGACGACGACGGTCACCACCACGACGGTCACCACCACGGGCACCACGGTCCTACACATACCCGTGCGCACTGAGGGCGAGGCGCACGACCTCCGTCACCACGGGGACGCCGAGGTCCGCGACGACGGCTCGGCGCTCGTCGACCTCGCGGTGAACGTCCGCGCCGGTACGCCTCCGACGTGGCTGCGCGAGCGCATCGCCGAATCGCTGACCGGTCTCGCCGCCTACCCGGACGGGCGCGCCGCGCGGGCGGCGGTGGCCGCCCGGCACGGGCTGCCCGTGGAGCACGTGCTCCTCACGGCGGGTGCCGCGGAGGCCTTCGTGCTGCTCGCCCGCGCCCTGAAGGTCCGTCGTCCCGTCGTGGTGCACCCGCAGTTCACGGAGCCGGAGGCGGCATTGCGGGACGCCGGGCACACCGTGGACCGGGTGCTCCTGCGGGCGGAGGACGGCTTCCGGCTCGATCCGGCGGCCGTCCCCGAGGACGCCGACCTCGTCGTGATCGGCAACCCGACCAATCCGACGTCGGTGCTCCACCCGGCCGCCGGGATCGCGGGTCTCGCCCGTCCCGGGCGGACGTTGGTGGTGGACGAGGCTTTCATGGACGCGGTGCCGGGTGAGCGAGAGGCCCTCGCCGGGCGTGAGGACGTGCCCGGTCTGGTGGTGCTGCGGAGCCTCACGAAGACGTGGGGGCTGGCGGGGCTGAGGATCGGCTACGTCCTCGCGTCCCCCGAGACGATCGCCGACCTGGAGCGGTCCCAGCCGCTGTGGCCGGTCTCCACGCCGGCCCTCGCGGCGGCGGAGGCCTGTGTCAGGCGCGAGGCACTCGCCGAGGCGGCCCACGCGGCGCACCGGATCTCCGCCGACCGGGACCATCTCGTCGCGGGTCTCAAAAAGTTCGCCGCCGACGGCCTGCGCGTCGTCGAGCCCGCCGAAGGTCCCTTCGTCCTCGTCCGCCTCCCCCGAGCCACCGCCGTACGGACCCACCTGCGCGGCGCGGGCTTCGCGGTGCGGCGTGGCGACACCTTCCCCGGGCTGGGCGATCAGTGGCTGCGGCTGGCGGTACGGGACTGCTTGACGGTGAACCGGTTTCTGCAGGCCCTGGACAGGGCGGTGACGGTGGTGGGGCGCTGACGGTGGGGGAACCTGGTGGAAAACCTTCGGACGCGGGAGTCGGCCGCCGGCGCGGTGAAGGCCGACCATGCGTCGCGGGAGACGGCCAGGGCCTGCTTCCGGGTGTCGCCCTACCCGACCACCCTCCCGTTCAACACCACCCGCCGAGGCGCCGCCAGCACCCGGACGTCCGCTCGCGGATCCCCGTCGTACACGACGAGATCGGCCGGCGCCCCCTCCTCCAGACCGGGCCGCCCCAGCCACGCCCGCGCCCCCCAGGCCGTGGCCGACAGCGCCTCGACCGGTGGGATGCCGGCACTCACCAGCTCGGCCACCTCACCCGCCACCAGCCCGTGCGCAAGCGAACCGCCGGCGTCGGTGCCGACGTACACGGGGATCCCCGCGTCGTACGCGGCGCGCACGGTGTCGTAGCGGCGCTGGTGCAGCCGTCGCATATGGGCGGACCAGCGCGGGTACTTGACCTCGGCGCCGGCCGCGAGCTGCGGGAACGTGGCGATGTTGACAAGGGTGGGGACGATGGCGACGCCGCGCGAGGCGAAGAGCGGGATGGTCTCCTCGGTCAGGCCGGTGGCGTGCTCGATGCAGTCGATGCCCGCCTCCACCAGGTCCCGCAGGGAGTCCTCGGCGAAGCAGTGCGCGGTGACGCGCGCCCCGAGTCGGTGGGCCTCCGCGATGGCCGCCTCAACGGCGTCGCGCGGCCAGCAGGCGCCCAGGTCCCCCGTCCCGCGGTCGATCCAGTCGCCCACCAGCTTGACCCAGCCGTCGCCGCGCCGGGCCTCCTGGGCGACGTACGCGACGAGGTCCTCGGGCTCGATCTCGTGGGCGTAGTTGCGGATGTAGCGCTTGGGGCGCGCCAGGTGGCGTCCGGCCCGGATGAGGCGCGGGAGGTCGTCGCGGTCGTCGATCCAGCGGGTGTCCGAGGGCGAGCCCGCGTCCCTGATGAGGAGGGTGCCGACATCGCGGTCGGTCAGGGCCTGCTTCGCGGCGACGTCGTCCGGCACCGGGCCGTGGGCGTCGAGCCCGACATGGCAGTGCGCGTCGACGAGACCGGGCAGCGCCCATCCCTGGACGGTACGGATGTCATGGACGCCGGCGGGGCGCTCGTACGAGATTCGGCCGCCGACCACCCAGAGTTCGTCCCGGGCGTCGTCGGGGCCGACGAGCACCCGTCCCTTCACGTGCAGCACCGCGTGATCACTCATGGACCGCACCCTAGTTCGTCCCGTCTTCGTCGTGCAGTGTGCAGCGGCCCACAGGCCCTTGTCGTGTGCTGCGTCGCCCATGCCGTGCCCTCTTCGGACCCTTCGCTTTCCGGCCCGCTCTCCTCGCATGTCACGCATTGCATGGCTGACGTCATCGGTTCCGCTTCCGGGCGAAGATCAGGACGGATCGTGTATGCGCGAAAGCGATAGGTAGCGCGACTCATGCCCGCCCCCTTCCAGCGGCGGCAAGCTTCTTGCTGTGGTTCGGATGCCGACTGATCAACACGTCACAGTCAGTGACTCGGCTCAGGTCTCCGGAGCGTTTCGCAGCTTCCTTCTCACGCTCCAGTCGGGCGCACTCCGCACACTCCGCACACTCCGCACTCATGACGCCTCGGCGGGGCTCTGAGCGGATCTCTCGCTGTCGTCCAACACGGACAAACGCCTGCCTCGACTCTCAGCGACCCGCAGAGCGTCAGTCAGGCACTCGGACAGGCGCGCTCCGACGTAGCGCAACTCAGAACCCGACGCGTTCGGGTCGTTGAGTACCCACGCCGCATGGTTCAGGACTTCCGTCCCCATACCGAGCTGTACGGCTTCCATCTCGTCAGCGAGTCGCGAGAGATACCCGCCTTCGCTACCCGGAGCCAGGAACGCCGGTTTCCCTTCTTCGGTTGGCCAAGGAAGCAACCGCTCAGGGAATGCCGAAGCGATGTCGGCAAGGTGTCGCCTACGCCGGCGTTCTTGTTCGGTCCGTCGTTTGGTCAACGCGTCCCCCGGGTTTCAGGGCGATGAGTAGGACACGTTGACCGTATGGACATGACGGGACATCAGACAAGCGTCGCAGCAAGCCACTTCGTCACTGGGTCAACAGGCTGATGTCGTTCTGCGGGGTCTTGGCGTTGGCTTGCTTCAGGGCCAGGCTCAACGGCACGAACCAGGAGACGTTCGGCTCCCCGACTTCCTC
>CAMLJW010000113.1 GCA_946480485.1 uncultured Streptomyces sp.
GGGTGGTGCTGAGTCGGGTGATGCGGTCGAACACCTTGTTTCGCCGTTGCAGCAGCGCCGGCGGAATGGCCCCGTCGGCGACCGCGGTGGTGGCGGGGGTGGTGGTGGAGGGGGTGGTGGTGTCGACTGCGTTGCTGGCGGCGGCGGCGGCCAGCAGGGTCAGCGTGCCGGCGGCGGTGCCGATGGCCGCTGTACGGCGCCGGCGGCGGGTGCGTGCATGCATGGAGTGTGTTCCTTTGTGGGGTCGGGTTTTGTGATGTCGCCGGGGGTTGGGTGGGGTGTTCCGGTGGGATGGGAAGGCTGGTGCGGCAGGGCTGCTGCACCAGCGCCGGGGTGGTCAGCGGCTCAGCGGCTGAAGGGTTCGCCTCTGATTGCGGTGTCGAACACCGCGGTGCCCATCGCCACGTGGCCCTTGTCGTTGGGGTGGTAGCTGGCCAAGGGGTCGCCGTCATGCCGCCGGCACCGTTCATCCACGCGTTCTTGTCGCAGACCCGCACGGCCGCAGGCTCCCGTCCACTACCACGCCGTTCACTCACTGATCTCCGGCGCGATCGCCGCGAAAGGCTGTGAGTGCCCTGTTTTCCATGCAGGAGTCGGCGCGTCTCACGGTCCGAAGGCTTTGGTAAGGCCCATCTTCGGCTCCGCTCTGTCCGGTTGCGGCCATGACCGCTTGGCCTGCATCACCGCACCATCGGGTGAGCCTCGCGTGGGTGGCGATGACTCCTTCTCGAAACGACTCGTGTGCGAGTCGCACGTGTGCAGAGCTGGATCACCGGCGTTCCAGCGCTGGGCGACGAGTCTCTCCAGGGATTCCGTATGACCGCTAGAGGCAAATGTCCCTACCTGTCGGTAATGGCAGGCTGCTTGAGCGTCCGGTTCGCCGGTCCGGCCGTGGGACCTTCCGGCGGCTGATCGAGGGACTGCTGATGGAGCTGGAGGATGTTGCTGGACCCTCGCGGAGGCCGTAGGCCACACCGGCCCGCACCGCCTGCAGCACCTGCTCTCCCGCACCCGTCACGACGACACCCATTCGTAGTTGACGCATCATCAGGCACAAGTCGGGGAGTCGGCAGCGTGAGCGACGTCACCTCAAGTAACCCGCCGGTAGGGACATTTGACTCTGTCGGTGTCGCGAACCTGCCCGAATAATCCTCAAAAGAAACGCCAAAGGCAACTTTGAGAGACGGAGCAGGACGTGGCCAAGAGGAGCAGCAAGAACAAGAAGATCCGGCTCGCGGCGATCGCAGCGGCGCTGTCCACCGGCGGGGTCGTCATCGCCCTGCTGCCATCGGCCAACGCCGACCAGAAGGCGCCCCATGTGTCGGCGAAAACCGCTGATGACGCCAACTGTGAGCAGAACCAATTCGAAGTCAAAATAGCAGCAAATAGTGTGAGCTATTCGGTTTTTGGGGACCTCAAAAACGGCAAGGGCGAGAACGTCCACCACTGGCAGGAAACATCGGTGGAGACCCCAGACTATACCCGGTGGAATTTCACCTACTGCGGTGACGGCGGAAAAGGGGACATCTGGATCGACACCCGAGAATCGCCCCGTAAGCCGGGGCAGAAAGCTACCCCACATGAGTACCTGAACCTTGATCTCAGCCGTAACTACTGCTGGAAGGTTGTAAGCGCTACAGAAGTTGTAGATTGCGACAAATGAATTGCGCGTACACCGTTGCGAGTAGGGCCGGGCCGGGTCGCGGACTGGCGCGGTGGCTTCCAGTCCTCGGCCTCGCTGACGAGCTGGAGGCGGAGTACGAGAACCAGCTCCGCGAGCGACCAGGTCGGCGCCGAGGAGTTGAAGGCCTGGCGTCCGGTGAAGAAGACGTGCGGACGCAAGCCTACGAGGCCGTCCGCGCTGGACGTGGAGTAACCGTGTCGCGTCGGTGGGGCAGCAGGCGGGCGCTGCCCCACCGGCGGCTCAGACGCGCGAGTCGGACGTCAGAGTCATGAACGCCGACCAGGCATCGCGGGAGACGGCCAGCGCCTGCCGCCGGATGTCCTTCGAGTCCCGGACAAGGACGGCCTCAGGGCGTACGGCGACCTCTACGCAGTTGTCGCCCTCGCTTCCGCTGTAACTGCTCTTGAACCAGTCCTGTTGAGTGGTGCTCATAGCGCTCCTCGCATCTGTTCCAGCAGGCTCACCGTGGCCCTACAATCATGGGCCTGCGAACGCAGCTTGCCATAGCGTTGGAGCAGAACACTTACGTTGTTGGGGGCACTGATCAGGCTGCTCGACCGCTGCCCCTCGGTATAGCCGAGCCATCGATGATCAGGTGTCTCCGCGAGATACATGTGGCCATCGACTCCGCAGTGATCCTCCTGCGTGAGCGGCATGACCTGAATCTCGACGTTGCGAAGGCGTCCCATGGACAGCAGGTGATCAATGACGGCCATGGTTACCTCGTTGCCACCCAACCGCCTTTCGAGAACGGCCTGCTCGATGACGAAGCTGAACGCCGTGTTGGGGCGTTGCGAGATGACTTGCTGCCGATCAATGCGGGCGGCCACCTCGCGTTCGAGCTGCTCCTCTGTCACAGGAGGCAGCCTGCGGTCGAAGACGGCCCTGATGTACGGCTCCGGCTGCAACAACCCCGGAATCGCCCGGCACTCATACGCGTACAGCGAGATCGCCTCCTCCTCGATCCCCGCCCACTGCCGGAACCAGGACGCCAACCCCGCCTTACGCGTCAGACTCCTCGCCGCCGCCCCCAGCACCCGCCCCGCGACCGCCCCCAGTACCTCCTCCGACCGGTCCAGCAGATTCCTCGGCGGGAACCGCTTGCCCTGTTCGATCTTGGCGACATACGCGACCGAGTACCGCACCTGTGGCGCGAACTGTTCCTGTGTCAGGCGCGCTTCCTCCCGCAGCGCCTTCAGGACCGCGCCGAAGGTCTTGAGGCTGTCCGACAGTTCCGGTTCGCAGCCCCCGCCTACGCCCTGACCGCCTACGCCCTGACCGGCGCCGCCCCCGTCCGCCCCGCCGCCGTTGTCCGTCGCCATCGCAGCCGCCTCTCCCTGTGCCGCCGGGCCGCCCGGGTCGTACCGTTCCCGAACCCGCGCCCGAACTCGTGCCGTACCGTGCGCCGTCCGCGCTGCGCCACGCACGGCCGATCCATGCTCACGCACAGCGACCGGCCCAGTCCAGTGCGTGAACCAGTACAACGCGATCTGTATCAGCGCCGGGCCTGCTGACGGCCCCCCAACCAGCGCAGGCTGGCCCGTATGCCAGCCCTTGACACCCCGATCCCCAGCCACGTACGTACGTTCGCGCAAGGCTTCTCCGCGACCCGACGCGGCGCCCGCCTCGCCCGGCTGCTCGCCGCGCACCAGCTCACCGAGTGGGGCCACCCGCACGGCACCGGTGTCCATGACACGGTCGTCCTGGTCGTCGCCGAACTCGCCGCGAACTCCGTCCTCCACGGCCGCGTACCGGGACGGGACTTCGCCCTCCTCCTCACCTGCGACGACGAGCAGGGCGTCATCCGTATCGAGGTGTCCGACACCCACCCCGCCCCGCCGGTCCGCACCGTGCCCGCCCCCGACGAGGACCACGGCCGCGGCCTGGTCCTCGTCCAAGCGCTCGCCGCCCGCTGGGGCGTACGCGACCGGGTAGGTCCAGGCAAGACGGTCTGGGCCCAGTGCGCCCTGCGACCGGGCCCCGAGAGGTGAGAGGCAAGACCCACAGGCAAGGAAACCCACGGACGCTCTCCAGGGAGCGGTACGGAGAGCGGCTGTGTCTGTCGACATCACCCCGACGCACTTGCAGGGATCCCCCCTGCCGATAGCCTGACCGAAGGAATGTCCAGCTACCCAACCATCCGAGCAGGGGGCTCAGTTGTCGAGGGACGGTGTGCACGAGCACTATGAAGGACTCGCCGCCGAGTACGACAAACACTGGGACTACCGCCCTGGGTATGTCGAGTGGATGTCCGCACGCCTCGGCGAAGCCCTCTCCCTGACCCCCTCCGACCGTATGGCCGACATCGGTTGCGGTACCGGTCTCTTCGCACGGGAGATCGTCCGTACGGTCGGGCCGGAGCACCCCGTCCTCTGTGTGGATCCGTCCGAGGCCATGCTCCGCGGCATCGGCGCTCCCCCCCCCGACGGTCTGACGCCCGTCCTGGCGTCCGCCGAGGATGTGGCCGAGGCCCGCGTCCCGCTGCCGTACGACCGGCTGGACGCCGTCTGGCTGAAGGAATCGGTGCACCATCTCGATGATCCGGCCCGTACTCTGGCCGGGCTTGCCCGCCTGCTCGCGCCGGGCGGCCGCATGCTCATCGCCATGTTGCCGAAGACCATCGAGTACCCACTGTTCCGGGCGGCACTGCGACGCTTCGAGGAACTGCAGCCCGATCCGGAGGACATGGCCCGCCATCTCACCGGCGCGGGTCTTCGGGCTCGCGTCTTCCACGTCCAGCACGAGCTCCGTATCGGCCGCGATCGCTACCTGGACATGGTCCGGGCCCGCTATATGTCGCTGCTCTCGGAGTTCGACGACGCCGAAATCACTGCCGGAACAGAGGAGATGAGGGCCGCTCACCCGGAGGAGGAGCTGGTCTTCCCGGACCGATTCGCCTTCATCGTGGGAGCACGCGTAGGGGGAGAGGCGGGAGCGGGGGACGAAGCGCGATGACGGCCCCGGAGGTCGACGAGCGGCTCGGGCGGCTACGGAGCGAGCTGAACGACCACAACAGGATCGCCGAGCGACTCGGCCTCGATCTCGAACGGCCGTTACGTTCGCTGAGCGACGGCTATCCCGAGAACGCCATCGCGCTGGTCGGCCGGCTCACCGAGAGGCTGCTGAAACAACTCTGGCAGCACCACGGCATCGAGGGGGATCCGGCTGCCAAGGCACTCAACGATCTGATCAAGCGCTGCCGCCCGCACATTCGCAGCTCCGGCGTGCTCGACGCGCTGGAGGACATCCGGCGGCTCCGCAATCGCTCGGCGCACGACGGCTACACCATCGCCGAGGAGGACGGACTGCTGGCCGTGCGCAGGCTGGTGGACGTCCTCGCCTGGTTCACCAGCACCGGCAGTGCCGCGCTGAGCGGCAACGACCCGCAGATGGCCGAAGAAGTCGCCCGCCGCTGTGAGTTCCTGGCCGGGCTGTACATCACCCTCGGCTACCGGGTGGCGAAGCGGTTCGTGCTCTCTTGTGACACCGTTTACCAACTCATGTGCCGTGAATCCGGCATCCGCCTGGAGTACGTGGAGCTGTTGCTCTCCAAGGACACCGCGGAACTGCGGACCGTTCTGCGTACCGATGGCGGAGAGCTGCTGCGCACCCGCCTGCCCAAGCTCACCCGGTTCGTCATTCTCGATGAGGCTGCCGGGACCCTTGACGACCTCTTCGGGTCGGACTACCGGTGCGTCCGGTACGACGCGTTCCTGTCCGAACTCGTCGATCTCGATACGCACTTGGTCGCCGAATGCGCCGCCCCGCCGCCGGCGGAACCGCTGCCGCTCACCGGCACGGTCCTGACCACGGACCCGCGCACCGGAGAATTCCGGCTGGACGATGCCGAGGACGTGACGCCGCTGCTCACCCGCCTCACCGGGCAGTCGGCGAACGTCCTGGTCACCGGGAGGTCAGGCAGTGGCAAGTCCACTCTGCTGCGGGCTCTGGTGAGCGCGGACACCGCGCCGGGCAACCACCGCTTCCGCTTCTACTTCGACCTCAGCCTCAAACCCAGGGACGAAGCCTTCGCCGACTACGTGGAGCGCCGTCTCGCGCCCTGTGTGAAGGCCGACGGCGCCCATGTCTTCGCCCTTTTCCTCTACCTGATCCGCTCCGGCTCGGCACTGTGCGTACTCGACGCTGTCGACGAGGGAGTTGACGAGACGAGCCCCGGCGGCTTCCTGCGTCTGTTCGCCGACCTCGCGCCCGTACTGTCCGCCGAGTCGTCGGTGGTGATGAGTTCGCGGGTCTCCTTCCTCGCCGACTCGCCCCAGGTACGGCAGTTACTGGACCGCGGTGCGGCCCTCTCCGAACAGCTCGTGGAGCAGATGTATGCCAACGGGGTCGCCCCCGACCGGCTTCCGCACTTCCATCTGATCCGCCTCGCAAGCCCCGGCCCCACCCCGCTGGAACGCCGTCTTGGCGGCGGGCCCCGCTGGACGTCCTCCTCGGCGACCACCTCACGCGCACCCTGTCCGAGGCCGGACTGTCCCACCTCGAGCCGCGCCTGACCTCGGCCTTCGGCAGGTCCTTCCTGACCGGCACGACGGTCTTCCCCCTCGTCGAGCTGTACCGGCTCCTCGGCGTCGAGGCCTTCAGGGACGGCGTGCTGGACCGCGACGCCTTTCTGCCGGCCCCGTTGTTCCGCTCCGCGGGGCACGACGCCCTGGCCTTCGCGCACTCCGCGTTCCAGGAACTGCTGACGGCCCGCCACCTCGCCGGGAATCCACCGGATCTGCCAAAGGACGCATGCCTCACCGAGCAGGTGAGGGCGTTCCGTGCCCGTATCCCCGCCCCGCGCACGGACGACTGCGTACTTCCCCCGGGTACGTATCTGGTGGGACCGGCCGAGAGGCTCCTGCTGCGGCGTGTCACCCGCCCGGTGCTCTTCGACCGGCACGCTGTGACCGTTGCCCGCTACCGTCACTTCCTCGAGGCGCTGCGCCCGGACGGCACCTCGCCATGGGACCACCCGCGGCAGCCGCCCCAGATCACCCACACCCCGGGGACGCGACAGCTCAGCACCCCCGACCACTACACCGACCCCGCGTACGAGAACCATCCGGCGAAGTGCGTGACCTGGTGGAGCGCCTATGCGTTCGCGGCGTTCGAGGGCAAGCGGCTTCCCACCTCACTGGAGTGGGAGGCCGCTGCCCGGGGCACCGACGGTCGGCTCTTTCCCTGGGGCGAACACGCCGGGGACGCGCACGTGAACTGCGCGGACACCTGGGTCGGTCACCCCGTGGTCACCTACCAGGCGTGGAAGGCGGAGTTCGCCGGGGACGCCCTGCGCCGGGCCCGCGCCATGCCGGTCGACGAGCACCCGGGCAACGTATCCCCGTACGGCGTCGTCGGGATGGCCGGGAACGTGTGGGAATGGACGTCGACCACCCTCGCTGAGCCCGGCGAGGCCGTCATCTGCGGCGGGAGTTACGACAACCCGCTACGGGCGGTGCAGACGAGCGCCAAGAGTCTCTACCGCAAGCACGGCGCCAGCAACGCCGTCGGTTTCCGTTGCGTCAAGGACTTGGAGACTCTCGCGGAATGACTCCACTGAGCCCGCACTACGGAGTGATCGTGGACCGCAGGCCCCTCGGGGGAGGGCCGGACGGCAGGACGGGAACCTACGTCGTCCAGGACGAGGACGACGGCCGCCCCTACGGCTTCGACTACACGGACATCGTCACCGAGGGCTTCCGCACCATCCGCGTCGGCGAACGGGTCCGCTTCCACCTGCGCGAACCGCCGACCTGGCGTGCCGAGTTCGTGATCCGCCTCGACCAGCCCGATCCCGAGGTGTACTACCGGTGAGCACCACCGATTGCGCGACCTCCACCCGCACACGAAACCCGCTACGAACGGAGCAACCCGATGAGCCGCCACATCCAGGTCACCTTCGACGCCCACGACCCGCGGGCGCTGTCATCCTTCTGGCGCGACGTACTGGGCTACGTCCACCCCGGCCCGCCCGGGGTGGACCTGCCCGAGGACGCCGACCCGCTGGCCGTGTGGGACGACTTCCTCGCGCGGGTCGGCGTACCGGAGGAGCAGCGCAACACGAGATCGGCCATCGAGGACCCGGACGGGCACGGCCCACGGCTGTTCTTCCAGCAGGTTCCGGAGGACAAGGTCGCCAAGAACCGCGTCCACCTCGACGTCCGTGCGGCTCCCGGACTGCAGGGAGAGGAGCGGATGGCGGCTCTGGAAGTCGAGTGCGACCGGCTCGTCGCGCTCGGAGCGACGCGGGTACGTCGCCACGAGCCCGCTCCCCCGATGAGCGCCGGCTTTATCGTGATGACCGATCCCGAGGGCAACGAGTTCTGCCTGGACTGACGCAGGTCATTGCAGAATGCCTAACGAGGCTGCGTCAACCGCAGCGTCCGCTCGGCCAGTTCACTGATCCGCACTCCGTCGAAGCCGAACACAGCACTGCGCACCGTGTTCTCCAGCGGGTCCTTCCACTGCGGCGGGATCGCGGCGCCCCCGCCCAGCACGCCCGCGACGGAGCCCGCGGTCGCGCCGTTCGAGTCGGTGTCGAGGCCGCCGCGCACGGTCAGGGCGATGGTTCGGGTGAAGTCCCCGTCGCCGTACAGCAGTCCGGCCGTCAGGACCGCGGCGTTCGGGACGACGTGGATCCAGCCGAGCGCGGCCGTCTCCTTGGCGACGGTGGTGAGCGTCTCCTGCCAGGTCAGCCGGGACTGGTGGAGCGACTGCACCCGGCGTACGGTGCGCGCGAAGCGGCTGCTTGCCGGGATCACCGTCAGCGCGCTGTCCAGGGCATCCCGCACGGTCGGCGCGGTGAACGCGGCGGCCACCAGCGCCGCCGCCCACATCGCCCCGTACACGCTAAAACCCCGTTCTTGATGTTCCCCTGGTGGGGGTCAGGAAGTGACCCAGGGGGACCGATGACACCCCCTGTGTCAGCCTCACACTGCTTGAGCCAGGTTGGGTTGGGCCGAGAAGCCTCTCGCCGCATCGTGCCGTGCGGGGTCGTAGGGCTCGTGGTTGAGCCAGCAGCGGTAGATCACGCGGATCCATGCGCGGGCCAGGACCCGGGTGGCGTGCGGGTGGTCCATGCCGCGGGCTCCGGCTCGCTGGTAGACGTCTGCTGCCCAGGGGCTCTCGTGGCGGCTGTTGTCCGCGAAGTTCGTGACGGCCTGACGGAGGCGCTGTTGCAGGCCCAACTGTAGGAGGCTACGCGCATGCGGCCGGACGCCTTGGTGACCTGGGCGACGCCCGCGAACGCGGCAACGGCAAACGGGCACCAGGGCCATGACGGCGTCCCGGCCGGCCTCGGTGTGGTGTTCGGCCGTGACGCCGGGCGGTGCCGCGCGCAGGCGCCTGACCAGCTCTTCGGCGGTGCGTCGGCCCGAGTAGCCGGGGTCCGGTCGCTGGCGAGCGAGAAGCCGGGCCTTCGGCATGTGCTGGATGGACTGGCCCCTGTCGGTCTGGTGCTGGAACACCGGCCTGGTGGGGGCCGCTTCTAGGCGGCGATCGGCTTCGGCTGGGTCTGCTTGCGCGGGAGCAGGGCTTGTAGACGGTCCCGCTGCTTGGGGGTGAGTGGGGGAGCCTGGTCGGCCAGTTTCTGGGCGTAGCGCCGAATGTCGACGATCTCCGCAGCGGTCAACGCCATCAGTGAGCGTGGCTGCGGGGCCAGCCATGCATGGGCCGGTGGTGCCGAGAGTGTTGCCATGCTTCCACGATTCCATCACGGGAAGTCCCCGATGTACATTTCTTCCCGAATGCTTCCGACGTAGTTTTCCATACACTTTGTGTGAATATGTGTAATGCTCACCTGGAGCAGGGGACCTGTACCCGAGTGGTGGTCCCGACCACGGTCGGCCGGTGCAGGTCGGCGCGCTGTGAGGCGACCATCCGGCCGATTCCCAGTCCCCGCATCACCGCGCCCTCCTGCACCGGAGGCAGGTCGCTGCGGATGTCGCTCATGAAGACCCGGCTCTGCTGCTGAGGTTTTTCGAGGTGAAGGCCCGGTTCCCCGGAGTCGGCCAAGGAGGTCCCGGCCGCCGCGGTGGAGTACGTGGCCCAGCAGGTGAAGGTCGCCGCGGCCGCGTGGGCGGACTACGGCTGGCAGGGCAAGGCGATCCAGCAGCGCCCGCACCACGGTGCCTCTCCCAGGCCAGTGGCTCTTGTTCACGCGGCTGTGGTCTTTTCGATCACCTGTGGCCCGCTAGGCGTACGACGACCGGCTGTGTCTGATGGTCAATTTCAAGCCACGGCCAGGCGTCCACGAGTCGCTCACCGCCTGTTGCGGTCCCGGTTGGAGAGGCGTAGCAGCAGCGCCGCGATCTCGGTTGCGGCATAGCTCTCGCGGGGTGGGATCTGGGAGTCTCCGGGACACAGGACTACTGGCCCGTCGTCGGGGTGAACGGGTAGCCGGCCGTGGCTGCCGCGGACATGGCGGGCGTCCAGAGAGATCAGGGAGAAGGCGTGGCGCAGTCCGAGACGCTTACGGATGAGCCCGGCTGCCGCCCGGATTCTTACGAGCGGGTCGTCAGGGTCGAGGAAGAGTTCGACCGGGTCGTAGCCGGGCTTGCGGTGGATGTCGACGCCGCGGGCGAAGTCGGGGGCGCGGGCGTCGTCGAGCCAGTAGTAGTAGGTGAACCAGGCTTCGGGTGCAGCGATCACGACGAGTTCGCCGGAGCGCGGGTGGTCGATGCCGAGTTTGGCCTGGCTGGCCGGGTCGATGACCTGGTCGACGCCGGGCAGTGCGGTGATCAGGTCCCGGACCCGGGGCACGTCGGCCGGCTCGCGTACGTAGATGTGCGCGGCCTGGTGGTCGGCGACGGCGAACGCGCGGGAGGTCCACGGATCGAGGTACTCCATGCCCGCCTGGGTATGGACGGACAGCAGCCCGGCGGAGCGCAACGCCCGGTTGAGATGGACGGGCTGGTTGGCGGGCGTGATGCCGTATTCGGAGAGGGCTAGGACGGTGACGCCCTGGTCGCGGGCCTGTTGCAGCAGCGGGGCGAGGACCTGGTCGAGGTCGGCGGCGGCGTTGACCGCTTGGGGGGAGTGGGGGCCGTGCCGCTGGAGGTCGTAGTCCAGGTGCGGCAGGTAGGCGAGGGTCAGGTCGGGGCGCGCGGTGTGGAGGATGTGGGCGGTGGCACGGGCGATCCAGCGTGAGGAGGCGAGGCCGGCGCCAGGCCCCCAGTAGTCGAACAGGGGGAATGGTCCGATGCGGCTGGTCAGCTCGTCGTGCAGAGCGGGCGGGGTGGTGTAGCAGTCGGGGCTCTTGTGTCCGTCGGCGTGGTAGACGGGGCGTGGGGTCACGGTGATGTCGGTGCCGGCGCCCATCGCGTACCACCAGCAGATGTTGGCGACACGGTAGCCGGGGAAGCGCCGTCGTGCCGTCTCCCATACCTTCTCGCCCGCGACCAGGGCGTTGTGCTGGCGCCAGAACTGCACCTCGCCGACGTCGCGGAAGTACCAGCCGTTGCCGACGATGCCGTGTTCGCGTGGGGCCAGGCCGGTCAGGATGCTGGCCTGGACGGTGCAGGTGACCGCGGGGAAGACCGGTTCGAGGCGGGCCAGGTGACCGGGGCCGTCCCCGTGGTCGTCGGTGAGGGTACGCAGGTGTGGCATGTGGGTGAGGAGCGGGGGTGTGAGCGCGGCGATGTTGAGGACGAGTAGCGGCCGGGGCCGGTCTTCGTCGTCGCAGGCCCGCACGGTGGCTGCCGGGAGGGTCTGTGTGGTCACTGGGTCTCTTCCTTGAGCCCGAAGGAGCACAGCAGGTCACGTGTCCAGGAGAGTTCGGCGGTGATTCCGTCCACGAGCGCGGAGGGGCCCGCAGGGCGGTCGGCGGCCGGCAGTGCGGTCCACGTGTAGGTTTCCACTTCGAGGTGGTCCGTGAGCGGCTGGGGTCCTGCGACGAGTGCCTCGGCGGTTTCGGCCAGGAGGTGCCGGGTCGAGGTCAGCGGCGGGGAGGGATCCGCGTGCACGGGGATGTGGAAGTGAACGCGCCACGGACCGTTCACGCCGGTCTTGTCGGCGGGCTGGGCCAGGGCGGTGTCCAGGTCGTCCCAGCGGGTGAGTTTTCCCGGGGCGGCCATGCGGGTCTGGTGCAGGAACCGTGGTTCGGTGAACTGGGTGAGTTGCTCGCGCACCCGTGTGGCGGACGGGTTGTCGGCCTGGAGTGCGCAGGACAGCTGGGCCTTGACCACCGGGAGCCGTGCCCTTGCCAGGCGGGTGAGGGCGGTTGCGGGTTCTTCGAAGTCGACGGCGAGATGGCAGGTGTCGAGGCAGACTCCGATGTACCGGGGATCGACCTGGCCGCCCAGGGTCGCGCACGCGTCGGCGACGGTGCCGACCGCGCAGCCGGGTTCGGGTTCGAGCCCTACCCGGATTTCTCGGCCCGACTGCGCGTGCAGGCCGGTCAGTTGTCCGGCGAGTGACTCCAGATGCCGTAGCGCGGTGTCGCGCCGCGCGGTGTTCCAGGGTGCGCGCCATGCCAGGGGGAGCGTGGACAGGGAGCCGTGTGCCGCGTCGTCGGGGAGCAGGTGGGCGAGGATGCGGGCGAGGTCGACGGTGTGGGCGAGACGCTCGGGCTGTGTCCAGTCGGGCGTGTAGACGGCGCGTTTGACGACCTGTTCGTGGAAGCCGCGGTAGGGAAAACCGTTCAGCGTGACGACTTCCAGTCCCCGCGTGGTCAGTTCGGCCCGCAGGCGGGCGGTGGCGCGGGGGTCGGCGGCGAGAGCCTGCGCCGCGTCGCGGGCCAGCCAGAGGCCAAGGCCCAGCCGGTCGGCGCGAAGTCGTTCGCGGACGGGTTCGGCGTAGTCGGCGAGCTGGCGCAGGACACCGTCGAGGTCTTCCGCGGGGTGCACGTTGGTGCAGTAGGCGAGGTGGATGAGGGTGCCGTCGGGGTGGCGCAGGCGCACAGGGGTCCTCCGGTCGGGCTCGGGCTGGGTCAGTCCCCGCGCCGGACGGAG
>CAMLJW010000114.1 GCA_946480485.1 uncultured Streptomyces sp.
TAGTTTCGTGCGTACACATGGGGGACCGGTGAGCAGCCGCTTCACACATACGGGTGGCCATCGGTGGATTCGCCTGAGAGAACGAGAGGTGGTGTGCTGGATATGATTTCGGCGGATCTGTCGCGCAGGCGGCGAGGACTTTGACCGAGGCTGCTGAGGAGACGGCGGATGGGCAGCGCGGTGAAGGCCGGGGAGTTCCCGCGCACGGTCGGGGGGAGTTCTGGCGCACGATCAAGCACGCCAGGGACGAGACGACCCGCTGTGGAAGAGGCTCGGCGCGATGAAGGACGTCCCGTTCCTGCCCGGCCGAGGCCGTACCGGACGAGACCTGGTACCTCGGGTCTCGGTGTCACGGCGGCGGACCAGATGCTGGACGACCTGCGCGGTCACCTCGTGAGGTGAGCCGGGTCGTGTGAAGTGAGCCGGGTCGTGTGAAGTGAGCCGGGACCCGTGAAATGAGCCGGGGCGGATGGGGCCGCCGGGGTACGCAGGAGAGGCGGGTAGCCTTTCTACCGTGCCCCGTCTGTCTGAAGTCATCGCCGAGCTCGACGCCCTCTGGCCTCCCGAGAGGGCAGAGGCCTGGGACGCGGTCGGTACGGTGTGCGGCGACCCGGACCAGGAGGTCACGCGCGTGCTGTTCGCCGTCGACCCCGTCCAGGGCATCGTGGACGAGGCGATGGAGCTGGACGCCGACCTGCTGGTCACCCACCACCCGCTCTACCTGCGCGGTACGACGACGGTGGTGGCCTCGACCTTCAAGGGCCGCGCGGTCCACAACCTCATCAAGAACGACATCGCGCTGCACGTCGCCCACACGAACGCCGACCGGGCGGACCCGGGAGTCAGCGACGCCCTCGCGGGCGCGCTGGACCTGCGCGTCGTACGTCCCCTCGTGCCGGACCCGTCCGACCCCGACGGCCGCCGCGGCCTGGGCCGGGTCTGCGAGCTCGACCATCCGCTGACCGTCCGTGAGCTGGCGGCGCGGGCCGCCGAGCGGCTGCCCGCCACCGCGCAGGGGATCCGCGTCGCGGGCGACCCCGGGGCGCTCGTACGGACCGTCGCGGTCAGCGGCGGCTCCGGCGACAGCCTCTTCGACGACGTACGTGCCGCGGGCGTCGATGCCTTTCTCACCGCGGACCTGCGCCACCACCCGGCGTCCGAGGCCCGTGAGCACAGTCCTCTCGCGCTTCTCGACGCGGCGCACTGGGCCACCGAGTGGCCCTGGTGCGAGCTGGCCGCCGCCCAGCTCGACGAGATCTCCGACCGCCATGGATGGGGACTTCGCGTCCATGTCTCGAAGACGGTCACCGACCCGTGGACCACCCACTCGCCTTCACCTGGAGCCCCCAACTGAACGCCGCGCCCGCCGACCAGATCCGACTCCTCGACGTCCAGGCCCTCGACGTACGCCTGCAGCAGCTGGCGCACAAGCGGAAGTCGCTGCCCGAGCACGCCGAGATCGCGTCGCTGAACAAGGACCTCACGCAGTTGCGCGACCTGCTCGTGGCCGCGCAGACCGAGGAGAGCGACTGCGCCCGCGAGCAGACGAAGGCGGAGCAGGATGTCGACCAGGTCCGCCGGCGCGCGGCCCGCGACCAGCAGCGCCTCGACTCCGGTGCCGTCGCGTCCCCCAAGGACCTGGAGAACCTCCAGCACGAGATCGCCTCCCTCGCCAAGCGTCAGGGAGACCTGGAGGACGTTGTCCTGGAGGTCATGGAGCGCCGCGAGGCCGCGCAGGAGCGGGTGACCGAGCTGACCGAGCGGGTCTCCTCCGTCCAGTCGAAGATCGACGACGCGACGGCGCGGCGGGACGCGGAGTACGAGTCCCTCGACGGCGAGGCGGCGTCGGCGGCGAAGGAGCGCGAGGTCATCGCGGGCTCTGTGCCCGCCGACCTCCTGAAGCTCTACGACAAGCTGCGCGAGCAGCAGGGCGGCATCGGCGCGGCCCGCCTTTACCAGCGGCGCTGCGAGGGCTGTCGCCTCGAGCTCAACATCACCGAAATCAACGAGGTGAAGGCGGCCGCCCCGGACGCCGTGCTGCGCTGCGAGAACTGCCGTCGCATCCTCGTCCGCACCGCCGAGTCCGGTCTGTAGGGGGCCTCGGGGCCCTGCGCCGAGGCTGTTGCGGCATGGAGGCTGTTGCGGGTATCGAGCCCGGTGCGCGTGCCGAGGCCGTGCGGGCCGCGCGGAAGGTGGCGGCGGTCGGTGCGCCTCCCGACCTCGGGGCGCCCGCGACCTTCGTACTGCTGCGGCACGGGGAGACGCCGCTGACGCCTCAGAAGCGGTTCTCCGGGAGCGGGGGGAGCGATCCGGGACTGTCGAAGGCGGGGCGGACCCAGGCTCAGCGGGTTGCGGAGGCGCTCGCCGTGCGCGCAACCGTACAGGACGTCGTCTCGTCGCCCCTGGCCCGCTGTCGCGAAACCGCCGGCATCGTTGCCGAGCGGCTCGGGCTGGACGTGTGTATCGAGGACGGGTTGCGGGAGACGGGCTTCGGAGCATGGGAAGGTCTGACCTTCGGCGAGGTGCGGGAGCGGTACCCGGACGACTTGAACGAGTGGCTGGCCTCGGCGGAGGCCGAACCCACCGGCGGGGGCGAGAGCTTCGCGGCGGTCGCCCGGCGCGTGGCCACGGCCCGGGACAAGCTGCTCGCCACCCACCCGGGCCGCACCGTGCTCCTCGTCTCCCACGTCACGCCGATCAAGACCCTCGTACGGCTCGTCCTGGGCGCCCCGCCGGAGTGCCTGTTCCGGATGGAGCTGTCGGCGGCCTCGCTCTCGGCAGTGGCGTACTACGCGGACGGCGGTGCGAGCCTGCGGCTGCTCAACGACACGTCCCACCTGCGCTGAAGCGTTCTCTCAGTCGCGCTCGGCCCCGCTTCCGGAGAAGCTTCACAGGGTGTTGCCCATACTGCAGTGGCCTGCCCCAGTTGCTTGTAGTTGCTTGTAGTTGCTTGTAGTTGCTTGTAGTTGCTTGTAGTTGCTTGTAGTGGTTTGCGGTGGCTCGGTGGAACGCGGGGATCGGGGTCAGTGGATCTCCGTCACGACCACGTCCAGCGCCCAGGGCTTCCCCGCCCGCGCCGGCGTCTGGGCCTCCACCGCATACCCGAGGTCCCGCAACGCAACCACCAGCTCCGCCGGCCCCTTCGGCGAGGCCCCCGCCATCAGCAGGTTCCGCACGATCCTGCCCTTCGTGGCCTTGTTGAAGTGGCTGACGACGGACCGCTTCTCCACCCCGTCGACCACCTGGGAGTGCAGCACCCGCACGCTCGCCGTACGCCCCGCGACCTCCCCCGTCGGCTTCCACGCGGTCGCGTACGCGGCGGAGCGCAGGTCGAGCACGAGCCGATCACCGGCCTCCTCCGGCAGGACGGAAGCCATCGGCGTACGCCAGTACGCGGCCAGCGCCCCCGGTCCCGGCAGCTTCACGCCCATGGAGCAGCGGTAGGAGGGGATCCGGTCCGTCACGCGGACCGCGCCCCACAGCCCCGAGAAGACGAGCAGCGACCGGGCCGCCCGCCGCTTCGCCGCCGCGTCGAGCGATGCCAGGTCCAGCGCGTCGTACAGCACCCCCGTGTAGATCTCGCCGGCGGGCCTGGCCCCCGCGGTCCGCAGCTCCGAGTTCTTGGCGACCTCGCCCCGCAGCCCCTCGCTCAGTCCGAGAACCTCGCGCGCCTTCTCGTTGTCCTCGCAGTAGCCCGCACACAGCTCGACCAACGCGTCGAGGACCGCCTGGCGCGCTTGCGCGAGCCCCGGCAGCGACAGCGACTCCGGCTTCAGCGGCGCGCCCCGTCCGGAGGGTGCCTTTCCTTCGGACGGCGGCAGCAACACGAGCACGGCGGTTCTCCTTCAGTACGTGCGAGGGGTTCGCGCCAGCGTACGGGTGCGACCAGAGCCCCATCCCGTACGGGTGCGGCCCGAGCCAATCCGCTTACGAGAACGCTCAGCGGCACCACGAAGTGGAACGGGGCGCGGCCCCTGCCGGCGCGCCCACGGGTGCCGCCCGTACCACCCGCCCACGGGGTGCCACCCGACCGCGCCCGCCCTACGCTCGATCCATGCCCCGCCGCCACATCCGTGTGACCGCCGCAGCCGAGGCCCCCCTGCGGGCCGCCCTGCGCGGACTGCGAACCGAGCTCGGTGTGCCCCAGGGCTTCCCGCCCGACGTGCTCGCCGAGGCGGAGCGGGCCGCCCACGAGCCGAGGCTGCCGACGTACGACGCGACGGACATCCCCCTTTTCACCATCGACCCGCCCGCCTCCACCGACCTCGACCAGGCGATGCACCTGTCCCTCAGCCCGACCGGCTGCCGCGTGCGGTACGCCATCGCCGATGTCGCCGCCTTCGTCGTCCCCGGCTCGGCCCTCGACGCCGAGACACACCGCCGCGTCACCACGCTCTACTTCCCGGACGGGAGGACCCCGCTGCATCCGCCCGCGCTGAGCGAGGGCACCGCGAGTCTGCTCCCGGGCCGGACCTGCCCCGCAGTACTGTGGACGATCGACCTGGACCGGGACGGTCGCGTGCACACCACCGACGTGCGCCGCGCCCTGGTCCGCAGCCGCGCCAAGCTCGACTACGAAGGCGTACAGCAGCAGATCGACACCCGCACCGCCGAGGAACCGCTCGCTCTTCTCCAGCACGTCGGGCGTCTGCGCGAACAGTTGGAGATCGAGCGTGGCGGCATCTCCCTCAACGTCCCCGAGCAGGAGATCGTCGAGCGCGACCACACCTATGCGCTCGCCTACCGTGCCCCGTGCCCGGCCGAGGGCTGGAACGCCCAGATCTCCCTCCTCACGGGCATGGCCGCGGCCGCGCTGATGCTCGCGTACGGCACGGGCGTCCTGCGTACGCTCCCGGTCGCCCCCGACGGCGCGGTCGGCCGGCTGCGCCGTACCGCGCAGGCGCTGCGCATCGACTGGCCGCACCACGTCTCGTACGCCAAGCTGATCCGCTCGCTCGACCCGCGGCGGCCCCACCACGCGGCCTTCCTCCAGGAGTGCACGACGCTGCTGCGCGGCGCGGGCTACACCGTCTTCCACGGCGGCAGGACCCCCGTCATCACCACGCACTCCGCCGTCGCCGCGCCCTACGCGCACTGCACGGCCCCGCTCCGCCGCCTCGTCGACCGTTACGTCACCGAACTCTGCCTGGCGGCGGTCGCGGGCGCGGCTGCGCCCGAGTGGGTCCTCGCCGCCCTCGGCGACCTTCCCGGACAGATGGCCGAGGGCGCCCGGCGCTCGGGCGCCATCGAGCGCGAGTGCCTGGACATCGTCGAGGCGGCGCTGCTCAAGGACCGGGTCGGTGAGGTCTTCGACGGCACCGTGGTGGACGTACAGGAGCGGGAACCCACTGTCGGGACCGTCCAGTTGGAGTCCCCGGCCGTGATCGCCCGCATCGAGGACGCGGCCGGCCTGCCGCTGGGGGAGCGGGTGCGGGTACGGCTCACGCTGGCGGACCCGTGGTCGGGTGCGGGGTCGGCGAAGGTGCTGTTCGCTCCCGTATGAGGTCATTGACCTCCCGTACCAGCACCTGGCCCTGACCGCGCGCATAACCGAACGCCCGCCCCGCGCCCACCCCGTGGGTCCGCGGGTGGCCGGGCTCTTTCCTGGGGCACGGCCTCCGGACGGGCCTTCGGACGGGCCTCCGGACCGGGGCGCGCCGCACGCCCGGTAACATGGTCGACACGGCAGACGAGCCGGGCGGACGGCCGCGTGGGGGTCCCTGTGGACCTCCCCGAGGAACGTCCGGGCTCCACAGGGCAGGGTGGTGGCTAACGGCCACCCGGGGTGACCCGCGGGACAGTGCCACAGAAAACAGACCGCCGGGGACCGTATCCGTACGGCCCCCGGTAAGGGTGAAACGGTGGTGTAAGAGACCACCAGCGCCTGAGGTGACTCAGGCGGCTAGGTAAACCCCACTCGGAGCAAGGTCAAGAGGAGCCGCTGTAAAAGGCGGCTCTGCGCGGACGTTCGAGGGCTGCCCGCCCGAGTCCGCGGGTAGACCGCACGAGGCCGGCGGCAACGCCGGCCCTAGATGGATGGCCGTCGCCGGAGGGTTCGCGAGAACCCCCCGGAACAGAACCCGGCGTACAGCCCGACTCGTCTGCCGCTACCTGCGGCTTTGCCTTGGAAAGGGCCTCTGATCTGCGTCGGAGGCCCTTTCCGATCTTTCAGGGCCTTGCCGCGTTAGGCGGCGAAAAGTCCCTCGGAAGTCCCTCAGACAGCGCTGAAAGTCCCTGAAAAGTCCCTGGAGCGGAGGGGCGGATGCCGCCTCTGAGCTGGTTCGGGTCGATGGGACATCACGCTGTCGCTCTACCCCGCAGTTGACCGAAGCGAGCGTCACGGCCTTGCCACCTACCAGCGGTTTGCTCGTCTATACCACCGGCTGGACCGCCGGCGGTACGCAAGGCCGGCGCAGCATCGTCTCGGGCTCGGTGCAGTCCGCTGCCCCGGACAGCGGCGGGTGGTCTGACTCGGCTCATTTGAGCGGCGTCTGGAAAGGTTCAGAGATTCGGGCTGCGGTGAGGATGGTTGCGCCTCTACCGTGGGTCAGTCGAAATGAGACCGGGAACGTGTAGTCGAGGAGACGCCTTGGATCCGGTATCGGTGGGATTGTTGGCGGCGCTGGCAGGCGGGGCCGGGGGCGAGCTGGGGCGGCAGGCGTGGGCGACGCTGAGTGAGTTGGTGCGGAGACCGTTCGGCAGGCAGGCGGGAGCCCCGGCATCCGGGGAGGCCGAGTTGGTGGCGCTGGGCGAGGCGCCAGTCGAACCGGCACGGGCGGAAGCGATGAGTTGTGCCCTCGCCGTGCGGGCGGCCGTTGACCCGGAGTTCGCTGCCGCGCTGGACTCGTGGCGTGGCCGGATTCCGGCGTTGGCTGAGGGCTCGGTGACCAACACGGTCAGTGGCGGTACCCAGTATGGTCCGGTGATCCAGGGTCGGGACTTCTCTGGCATCACCTTCAACAGTCCTACAGCTCCTCCCGCGCGGGAGAGTTGAAGGCGCTTCGGACCCTTGCGACGTCCCGGGCGACCCCGGTTCGGATGCCGTCGACGCAGGGGGTTGCGTCCCATCATCTGTATGACTCGGATCACCCGTGCGGTGTTGAGTGGTAGCTCAGGACGTCCGCGCGTCGGCTGGGGGAGTGCTGCGTGGACTGGCGGTTTTCCTGATGTACGCATCCAGGTGTGCCCGGTATCGTTGAGGCCACTGTCAGTGATGTTGTGGATACTGGAGGCAGTCGTGGCCCGCGCATGGGAAGCCGATCCGTCTGCGTTATTCGTCAAGCGCCTCGGTAAGTCGGCGGCGGAGCTGGGCAACTCCAAGGACGACGACGAGTGCCCGGACATCTGGCAGCTGAGCAACGGTGACGTTGCCGTGATCGGCCGCGATCTCACCGCGCACTACCGGTCGTGCCTGCCGGGCGAGGTGAACCTGGGGCCGGACGAGCGGTTGGTCGTCATCCCGGGCAACATGCTGAGTGCGGCGAAGGTGGACATTCCCGATGCTTGATCTCCTCGCTCCTGGGCTCCCGGACGAGCTGGGTGAGCGGCTCACACGCCAGGACTACAAGCGGGACTTTAGGGAGCGGCGCGCCGCGATCCGCGATGGGGAGTCCTGGAAACTGGAGCGGTTGCAGCACTTCGAGGAGACGAACGACGACAGCCGGGAGGCGCTGCGTCAGGGGGACTGGCCAGCAGTGTTGCGGCTGTTCGAGGCCGAGCGTGACGCCTTGGTCCGAAAGGCCAGGGATGAAGTGTCGCGGGGGGCGGTCTTTCATCGTATTCGTGTGGTTGAGGAGCCGCTGACGCCGTATGTGCAGTGGGAGCTGCACTGGCTACGACTGAGCGCGGAATGCGGGCATTCCGTTCGCGTCCTGCCTGCTTCCGCGGTCGCCGCCGCGGAGGGCGATGCGCTGCTGCCGGAGTTGAACCTTCTGGACAGTCGGGTTCTCTACCGTGTGCTGTACACGGCTGCCGGCGGGCCGGACGGGGCGATTCGCTTCACCGATCCCAGCACCGTGAGGAACTGGGCGGAGCATCTGCGGGAACTGTACGCGGCTGCGGAGGACGTCCAGGCGTACTTCGGCCGTGCCGTGGCCGACCTGCCTCCGCCGCCCGCGGCCTGACCAGGCGCATCGATCGACGTGCCTACAGAGGGCAACAGGCGACCCGGAGATTCGCAGAACGACCTCTCCGGGTCGTCTCGCGATGTCGTACAGGCCGGGAGCGTCACTGGTGACATCCACTTCCACCACGTCGCCGCCTCGGGGCCATCGGGGCCCGTCCCACGCCAACTCCCAGCCGACGTGAACACCTTCGTCAACCGCACCGACGAACTGGGACAGCTGAACGCGGTGCTTGCCGACCGAAACGGCGGGCGCGTCGTCGTCTCCGTTCACGTGGTGGCCGGCACGGCGGGCGCGGGCAAGACCTCGCTGGTCCTGCACTGGGCGCACCAGGTCAAGGACCAGTTCCCCGACGGCCAGCTCTTCGTCAACCTCCGCGGGTACGATCCCGGAGAACCAGTCACAGCTGCGCAGGCACTTCAGCGCTTTCTGCGGGCCCTGGGCGTGGCCCCGGCCGAGGTTCCTCGGGACGTCGACGACGCAGCAGCGATGTACCGCTCACTGATCGCCGACCGCCGGGTCCTGATCCTCCTGGACAATGCGGCCACGGTCAGCCAGGTCCGGCCGCTGCTCCCCGGCGGAGGAGACAGCCTCGTTGTGGTCACCAGCCGCAGCCGCTTGGCAGGTCTCTCGGTGCGGGACGGCGCCCGCAGGATCACCCTTGGCACGCTTCCAGAGCCGGAGGCAGTCGCTCTGCTGCGCGCGGTCACGAGGGGCTATCGACCCGAGGACGACGGCGACAAACTTGCAGAACTGGCGCGCCTGTGCGCCCGTCTGCCGCTTGCCCTGCGGATCGCCGCCGAACGGGCCGCCAGCCACCCGCACATGCGACTCGACGATCTCATCAGCGATCTGCGTGACGAGTCCGCTCTCTGGGACGCCCTCAGTACCGGCATCGATGACGAGGCCGAAGCCATCCGTTCGGTCTTCACCTGGTCCTATCGCGCTCTGTCCACGCACTCGGCCCGCCTCTTCCGCCTCCTTGGCCTGCACCCTGGAGCGGCGTTCAGCCTCCCCGCTGCCGCTGCCCTCGGCGAAGTCACACCCAGCCGAACACGCCAGCTACTCGACGATCTGGTCGGGGCCCACCTGCTGGAGCAGACCGCTCCGGACCGGTTCCAGTTCCACGACCTCCTACGCGCGTACGCCACCGACCTTGCGCAGGCAGAGGAGTCGTCCGACCAAAGGCAAGCTGCGCGACGGCGCGTCCTGAGCTGGTACCTCCACACCGCCGACGCCGCCCAGACGTGGCTCTATCCGTCAGAGGACCACCTGCCACTGCCTGGGCCCTTGCCGGAAGTCACGCCCCTCTTCTTCACTGACTACAACGCCGCTGTCGACTGGTCCGAACGGGAACAGGGCAACTTCCTCCCCGTTGTGCGCGACGCCGCCCGAAACGGAATGGACGAGACGGCTTGGCAGTTGGCCACCATCCTGTGGTTCGCACGTCCCGCCTCCTCGTCGGAGCGGGACTGGCTGGAAGTGGGCCGAATCGGATTGGAGGCAGCGACAAGACAAGAGGACCAGAGAGCGCAGACACGGCTGCTCATCAACACGGGCATCGCGCACAGGGCTCTGAACAATTTCTCCGAGGGCCTGGACGCTCTGGAGCGAGCTGTCACGTTGGCTCGCAGCTCGCAGAGCCGGTTCGACGAGGCCCAGGCCCTCAACCTCATGGGCCTGATCCATCTACGACAGCGCGAACTCGACTTGGCGGACGCGCATTTCGGGCAGGCCATGTCCGTCTTCCGAGAGCTGGGAAATGGTCAACGAGCCGCCACCGCACTGTCCAACATCGCCAGCACTCGCCTGAGCGCCGGCCGCCTGCCCGAGGCCGCCTCGGTCATCGACGAGGCGCTTGCCGCGCACCGGGCCCTGGCCAATCGTGGCGGTGAAGGCAACCTCCTTCGGATCGCAGCCGCCCTGCGACTCGAAGAGGGCGACACGGATGCCGCCCGGCGATCCATCGACGAGGCGCTCGACATCGCGCTCGCCCTCCGCGACCA
The DNA here is from genome assembly GCA_946480485.1 of uncultured Streptomyces sp. Next base: position 10,130 of record CAMLJW010000114.1, read on the forward strand.
CACCCGGGAAGGCTTCTGGCTCCTCACCCTCGGCGACATCCAGCGCACCGCCGCCCAGCACGGCGACGCCCTGACCTCCTACCAGCGCTCCGCCATGCTCCACCGACGCCTCGGCGACCGCAGCCGCGAAGCCCTGGCCTGGCGCGGCACGGGCCAGACGTATGCCGTGATGGACCGCCACGGCGAGGCCACCACCTTCCACCGCCAGGCCGCGGCCGTTCACCGCGATCTAGGGGACACCTGGCAGCTCGCCCTGGAACTCGACCACCTGGCCGCAGCCGTTCACCCGGAGGACCCCGAGACTGCCCGTGGCCACTGGATCGAGGCCCTGACCCACCTGACCCCCTATACCGACCCCCGGGCCACGTCCATCCGCTCCCGCATAGAAGCGTTGCTGACCCGACCTGCCGGTTGACGCCGTCGCTGATGTGGCCAACGACGCCACCATGCTCGACGGAGATCCATCCGTTCGAGGAGGCCCTCTTCGGCTCCCCATCCCTGGCGTCCGCGCTCCTGGTCGAGGACGAAGCCGGTGACATCGTCGGCCTCGCCGCCTACTCGTTCCTCTGGCCCAGCGCCGGTTCCACGCACTCCCTCTTTCTCAGGGAGCTCTACGTCCGCGACACCCTCCGCCGGCAAGGCGTCGGCGCCCGTGTCATGGACGAACTCCGCGCTGTCGCTTCTCAGGCTCCCACCAACACCCGCCTACCGAGCACTTATTGAAGTACAGGCCCCCAGGGGCCGCGGCCAGTGTCGGCGCGTGGCCCCGAGAGGGCTGCCCACCGTGATGGTGAAGTGGGCGATGGCCTTCAGCTCGGTCGTCAGGGCCTGCCGCTCAGCCTCGGGCGTGCCTGGCCGAAGAGCAGATCGCCTCGGTCGCCTACGGGCTATACCTGGCCCGTCCTCGAATGATCTTGAGTGGTGGATCGCGGAGGGGACATGCGCCATGAACTGCCCAGCGGCGCGCCCAGGTTCGAGTCCGCTGTGGCCAGTTCGCTCGTTCCGCTGCAGACGACGCGCACTCCGGCAGCCGCCGGACTGCGATGCGGCGCTTACCCGGGGCAACGTGGCTTCCAAGTAGACTGAGTTAAGCGCGGTTTGACTATCTCGGGGGTAAGTCCGTGGCGCGAGATCACCATGCGAGTCGTGCAACCTCCGAGGCATCAGCAAACGCAAGCGACCCAGCGAGTTCGCGCGGAACAACCGGGCAGCACCTGGGAGACGGTCTCTCCGCACTTGTGGACGGATTGCTCAGTCACGAGTCGCGTGAGCGAGTGCTGGCGCACCTGGCCACCTGCGCGAAGTGCAGGGCCGAAGCTGAGGCGCAGCGGCAGTTGAAGAACGTATTCGCGGAAGCGGCGCCCCCTCCTCCTTCTGCGTCCTTCCTGGCCCGTCTCCAGGGACTCTCACTTGACCCTCGGCCTAGTACTGAAGCATTCGAGGCCCCTGCTGAGGGGCTTCCGAAGCCTTCGGCGGGGCTCATAGGCGCGGGCAACCACGGCGACTCCCGATCCACCGGCTCGCAGGTTCCGCGGCGGCGTCTGGGTCGCCCCGCTCCTCGGTCACGCTTACGCCGCCAGGTTCCCCGGCCGCCTGAGGGAACACCGTCGCCAACCGAGTTGGCCCGCATGGCGCGCTCCGTCCTGGCTGGGGCAGTCCGTGTCGCCCGTTGGGCGGACGCTTCGTCGCCCCCCGGCAACGGCGGAGCGGCATCCGACGCCAACGGCATACTGTTCGACGCGGCTGTGGATCACGCTGCCCGGGAGCTTGGTCTGAGCCCGGCTCAGGTGGTGGCGGACTGGGACACCGCCCGCCTCGCCGGCCTCGTCGAGGTGCACGGCGACAGCGCCCGTCCCGGCTGGCGGCTGCGCGCCTGGGACCGCGACGACAGCGCCGTACTGCGCGGCTGGGTCGCCCTCTTCGACGCCTGGTCACTCGCCTACCCACAACCGGCTGACATTGGGCACATCAGCAGCGACGAGGTCGTCTCCGCCATGCCCATGGTGCTCAGCTTCCTTCATCTCTCCGCGGGGTCCGTTCGCACGGAGTCTCTCCTCGATCTGCTGCAGGCGCGGATCGCCGAGCTGCGCACCGATGAGCAGGAGTTCCTCCAAGGCCAAGCAGTCGACCTCGAGCGGCTTGACGCCTCGAACGACCTAGCCTCCGTCCTCGACTGGGCCCTGTACGCCCTCGCCTCCGTCGGCGCCCTCACCTTCGGCGCCGGGCAGGTCACGCTCACCCCGCTCGGCAGTTGGGCGGTCTGGGTCAAGCTGGAGCAGATCTGCGTCGCCGCACAGAGCCCCGCCGGGAACA
>CAMLJW010000115.1 GCA_946480485.1 uncultured Streptomyces sp.
GTTATCTTCACTGTGCACGAGATGAAGCGCCTCGGACGCGGCGCCGCCGAACTCCTGGCCATCGCCGACGACCTGCGCACCAACGACATCGAACTCGAACTCCTCACCGGCCCCCTCCAAGGGATCTACGACCCCTCCGGGCACGGCGCCGCCCTCTTCGCGTTCTTCGCCGGCATGGCCGAGTCCGAACGCGAGTACATCCGCGAGAAATCCCTCGAAGGACAGGCATCCGCCCGCGACCGCGGCCGCCACGGCGGACGCCCCAAGGTCTTCGACGACGACATGGTCCACTACGCCCGCACCCTGCGCGCCGGCGGCGTCCCCGTACCCGAGATCGCCGCCAAGCTCTTCATCCCCACCGGCAAGAACAAGGGCCAGAACCCATCCGTCGCCTCCGTCTACCGTGTCCTCGCAGAGGACGAACCGCAGACCTGAGCAGCAGTCCACAGCGCCCAGATCACGCTGCTATCCCTTCCGGCCGGATCTCGGCTGACCCCCAAGTGGGCCGGCCACCGTGCCCCGATTGCGTGTCCAGCGCGGACGCCGCTGGTCGGTGGCGGAAGGAACCTGACCGGCTGCCCCGAGAGGCAGCCGGTCACGGTCGGTCACTCCTCGGGCGCGTCCCCGAAGTCCGGTATGTCCAGCCTCGCTCCGCCCTGCCGCGCGGACTCGTGTGCGACGATGCCCGGCAGGGTGTAGCGGGCCGCCACCCATGCGTTCACCGACGGCAGGGTCCGGGTGTTGACCGCGGAGACGAAGTCGTCCACCAGGAAATGGTGGCTGCCCTCATGGCCGTTGCGCAGGTTGTCGAACTCCTGCGGCAGCCGGGAGCGGTCGTGCACCGGCGCCGAACCGGACGTGAAGGCGTCCCGCAGGTCCGGTGCGATGTGCTGGAGCGACGGGTCGCCGGGATCCATGGTCGGCTTGGGCTCCAGGAGTTCGGTGATGTCCTTCACCCCCTCCTTGTCCTGCCACATGCTCACCGTGGCCAGCTGCTCCATGCTCGCGTCCGTACCGAAGAACCGGAAACGCGACTCCCGGACGTGTGAGGGACAAGCCACCCGCCGGAACTCGTTCGTACGGAACGATCCGCCGCCCGCGACCTTGAACAGAGCCGTCGCGTTGGAGAAGTCGCTGCCGAACTGGCCGGTCTCCTGGTCGAAGACCCCGTACCCGCGATCGTCCTCGACCCCGACCGCGGACACGCTCACCGCATGCGTCTGCCAGGCTCCGAGCACCCCGCCCACCGAGTGCGTCGGGTAGAGCAGCGGCGGATCGCCGGCGGTGGCCTTCCAGCTCTTTTCGCCGCTGTATTGATAGGCCTCGTCGCACCCGAGGTGCATGTCGTGCACGTAGTCGCCCTCTGCGTAGAAGAGCCGCCCGAAGGCGCCGTCGGCGATCTGGTTGCGGGCATGCACGGTCGCCGGGTTGTACTGACTGGTCTCGCCCATCATGTACGTCAGTCCGGTGGCGCGTACGGCGTCGATGATCGCTGAGATCTCCTCCCGGGTGATGGCCATCGGAACCGCCGAGTAGACGTGCTTGCCGGCGTTCAGCGCCTGGAGCACCAGCGGGCCGTGCGTCCAGCGCTGCGTGAAGATCGCGACGGCGTCGACCGCCTGCGCATCCAGCATCCCCGCGTACGAGAGGAACGTGCCCGACAGCCCTTCCGCCACCGCCAGTTGCTCGGCCCGCTCGGGCAGTGGGTCGGTGACATAAACATCACGCACACCCGGGTGCGCGTGGAACAGCTTCGCGAACTGACCGGAGAACTGCCCGGCGCCGACGATGCCGAGGGAGAACGTCATACGGGGGACGCCTTTCATGCGGGAACGGTTTCTCACTGACCGAGAATGAGATTGATCTGGCTGTTGGTCTCGTTCAGGCTTGTCACAGGCTCGCCGTTGCCGTAGATGTCCTCCATCGCGGGCTGCATGAGCGCGGTCACGTCCGCCGCGTAGTTGGTGATCGGGTAGGAGAACGTCCGGAAGTCCTTCTTGTCGGTCGCGGGTTCGGTGAAGGCCGAGACGTCGATGCCCTTCTTCTTGTAGGCGGCGGTGGCGGCCCGCGTGCCGGCGGCGGTGGCGGGGAAGACGACCCCGTACTCGCCGACGACCCTCTGGCACTTGTCGGACGCCAGATACGCCACCCACTTCCGGGCGCCCTCCTTGTTCTTGGAGCCCTTGGTGATGGAGTCGGCGAGGCCGTTCATCATCGTGGCGCGCTTGCCGGTCGGGCCGACGGGAGTGGGAGCGGTGGCCATGTCCCTGCCCTTGAACCCGTGGTACGTGGTGATCATCCAGGCACCGTCGAAGGCGGCGGCGGCCTTGCCCGCGGCGACCTGCGTGTTGGCCTGGTTGGACTGGACGTTGTAGTCGGTGAAGGGGGCCAGGTAGCCCTTCTCGGCCAGGCCGAAGTACCACTTGACGGCGGACTGGAAGGTCTTGCTGTCGTACTGGTACTTCGTGCCCCACCGTGGCTTGTCGGTGTAGTTCCACCCCGCGGAGGCGGTGAAGGGGCTCCACTGCGTCTGGCCGTCGCCGTAGCCCCCGCCGTTGCCGGCCAGTCCGTACACCCTGACGTTGTTCTTGTCGAAGCCCGGCTCGTCGCCCCGCTTGCCGTTCCTGTCGACGGTCAGCTGGGCGATGGCCTTCTCGAAGGTGCCGCCGTCCTTCGGGTTCCAGGCGAGGTTGCTTAGCTGCTCGGCCGTGAGCCCGGCGTCCTTCGCCATCTTCCGGTTGTAGAAGAGAGCGACCGTGTCCCAGTCCTTGGGGGCGCCGTAACGGTGGCCGTCCTGGCCGCTCCAGTTGGCGGCGAGCCCCGGCTGGTAGTCGGCGTCCTTGATGCCCAGGTCGTCGAGCGGCTCCAGCACGTCCAGGTCCGCGAACTGGCCGAACTTCTGGATGTGGTCGGTGAAGACGTCAGGCTGGGTGCCCGATATGAAGCCGGCCGTGAGCTTGGTCCAGTAGTCGCTCCAGCCCAGCTGGGTGATCTTGACGCGCAGACCGGGGTTCTCCTTCTCGAACCCCTTCGCGCAGGCCTGGTAGGCGGGCAGCTGGTTGGCGTCCCACAGCCAGTACGTCACCGTGTTCGCGGAGCCCCCGGCCGAGTCACCGTTCGCGCAACCGGTCACCAGGGACAGCGCCAGCGCTCCGGCCAGCGCGGTCAGCGTACGAAGTCGCATGTTCCGTTCCCTCACTTGATCCCGGTGAAGCCGATGGAGCTGACGATGCGGCGGGCGAAGCAGGCGAAGAGCACCAGCATCGGCAGCGCGGCGATCAGCGTCGCCGCCATGAGCCCCGACCAGTCGACGCCGGTCTGCGGGGTCTGTGCCCGGAAGATCGCCAGGGCCACGGTCAGCACGCGCGAGCTGTCGCTGTAGGAGACCATCAGTGGCCAGAAGTAGTCGTTCCAGGAGGTGATGTACGTCAGCACGGACAGCGTGATGATCGGCGTGGACGCCATCGGCAGGATCACCCGGACGAAGATCTTGATCTTGCCGGCGCCGTCGAGCAGCGCCGCCTCCTCGACCTCGCGGGGCACGTTCATGAAGAACTGCCGCAAAAAGAAGACCGCGAACGGCGTCATGAAGAGGCTGGGCAGTGCGATGCCGAGCAGCGTGTCCACCAGGTGCAGGTGTTTGATGAGCACGAAGTTCGGCAGCAGGGTGAAGATGGTCGGGACCATCAACCCGGCCAGGAACAGGGCGAAGACCTTGTCCCGGCCGCGCCAGCGCAGCCGTGCGAAGGCGTACGCCGCCATCGCGGAGAAGAAGATCTGACAGGCGGTGATCAGTGTTGAGACGATCACCGAGTTGAGCAGATAGCGCCAGAAGTCGAGTCCGCCGCCCGCGCCGCCCTGTGCGATCGCCTCCTTGGCGGACTGCAGGCCGAGGGCCCGCTCGAAGCCGCTGCCGGTGAGGTCGACCGGCAGCGGGTTGGTGGGGTCGGCGCCCAGACCCGTGTTGGTGGAGAGCGCGGTGCGCAGGATCCAGTAGAACGGCAGCAGGGTGATGAGGATGATCAGGTACAGCGCAGCCCACGCCGCGGCCCGCCCGAAGGAGAACCTGCGCCTGACCGGCCGTACGGTCGGCGTCGTTGTGGTCTTGGTTGACACAACAGCCATGTCGGAGTTTCCCTTCCGTCAGCCGAGGTCGGTCTGGCCGGCCCGGGTGAGCCGGTACTGCAGGACGGTGATCGCGCTCAGCACGACCAGCAGGGCGACGGACATCGCCGAGGCGTAGCCGAACTGGAAGCGGCCGAAGGCGGAGCCGTAGATGTACCACTGGAGCACGTTGGTCGCGTTCGCCGGACCGCCCGCGGTGGTCACCGCCACCGTGTCGAACACCTGGAACGACCCGATCACGGTCATGATCAGTACGACGGCCAGCACCGGCCGCAGCAGCGGCATGGTGATCCGCCAGAACATCCGCCACTCGCTCGCCCCGTCGACCTTGGCCGCCTCGTACATGTCGTTCGGGATGGCCTGAAGACCGGCGAAGAGGAGCAGGGCGGTGTATCCGACGTGCCGCCACACGTTGATCAGGGCGATCGTCGGTATCGCTAAGGTCTCGTTCGCGAGGAAGGGGACGCGGTCGAAACCGATGGCGCTGATGATCTCGTTGCCGATACCGAGCTGGGTGTCGAGGATCCAGAGCCAGACGAGGCCGGCGACGATGTTCGACATCAGGTAGGGGGTGAGCACGATGCCCCGCAGGACGGACGACTGGGTCAGCCGCTGGAGCAGGACGGCGATGGCGAGGGCGGCGACCGTCTGGACGCCGATATTGATGACCACATACTCGACGGTGACCGCCAACGAGTCCCAGAAAATCGGGTCGTTGACCATGCGGACGTAGTTGTCCAGGCCCACCCATTCCGCCGGGGTCAGCAGGTTGTAGCGGGTGAAGCTGAGCCAGATGCCGCGCAGTGTGGGCCAGAGCAGGAAGCCCAGGAAGCCCAGCATGGCCGGCGCGATGAAAAGTGCCGCGAGGGCTCCGTCACCCCGTCCACCGCCGTCGGCCTCTCGCGTCCGTGGGGCTCTCGGATTCGGTTCTGCCCCCTGGGCGCCGCGCGGGGGCACACGCGACGGAGGGCTGCTGGAGGCGACTGTCATCGGCGGACTCCCTGTTCGGCGGCTCTTCCTCGGGTTCAGCCACTTACTTTTGATGCGGAAGAATCTGGGCGTCAAGGCCGCATACACTTCTTTTGCCGGCCCTCGCGATGACCTGGAGTCGGGCGGCATTACTTCTGGGGTTGAAAGAAATGGGTCGGCTCATGACTGCACTTGCCGCCAGCTGGCTGCCGCTCAGCCCCGGCGAGCGGGCCGTGGCGCTCGAAGTGCTCATCCATGGCCCACTGTCACGCAGTGAGCTCGCCCGGCGGCTCGACCTCTCCGCGGGCAGCCTCACCCGGCTGACGAAGCCGCTCATCGAGTCGGGCCTGCTGATCGAGACCGCCGAGGACGTCGCGCTCGCCGAGGTGCGCCAGGGGCGCCCCTCACAGCCTCTGGACATCGTCGCCGAGTCACGTTCCTTCATCGGCTTCAAGATCACCGAGGACATGGTCTACGGCGTCGTCACCACGCTCAGAAGCGAGATAGTCACCCGGTACGACCGCCCGCTCGCCACGCACGACCCGGTCCAAGTCGCCGAGCTGCTCGCGGAGATGACCAATGAACTCGCCCGCGCCCACCCCGGGCTCGCCGGCATCGGCATCGGAGTGAACGGACTCGTCCAGGACCGCGCCGTGGTCGGGGAGTCCCCCTTTCTCCTGTGGCGCGATGTTCATCTGGCCGAACTCGTGAAAGCGCGCGCCAAACTGCCCGTGGTCGTCGAGAACGACGTGGCCGCCCTCGCCGAGGCCGAGACCTGGTTCGGCGGCGGCCGCGGCCTCGATCGCTTCGTCGTCCTCACCATCGGCGCGGGCATCGGCTACGGGCTCGTCCTGGGCGGCAAGCGGGTGCCCTGCGCCGAGGAGGACCGCGGCTTCGGCCGCTACTGGATCGTGAACCCCAACGGCCCGCTCACCCTCGACGGTGAACGGGGCAGCGCCGTCTCACTGTTGACCATTCCCAGCATCCGCTACCAGATCCAGGCCGCCACCGGTCAAAACATGACGTACGAGGAGATCCTCGCCCTCGCCGCCGTCGGTGACCCCATGCCCGCCCGCGTGATCGACGAAGCGGCGCGCGCCCTCGGCACCCTGGTGGCGCAGATCGCCAACTTCGCCATGCCCCAGAAGATCATCCTCGCCGGCGAGGGCGTCGGTCTGGTCGACGTGGCGGGCCCGGTGATCGAGGAGGCCATCCTCGCCAACCGTCACCCACAGGCCGAGCCGGTCAACCTCGAGACCAAGGTGGCCGACTTCCACGACTGGGCGCGGGGCGCCGCGGTGCTGGCGATCCAGGTCCTGGTGCTGGGGTCCGTCGATGCGTGAGGCCGACGCCGAGTCCGACCTTCCCGTTCGGTCGCCACTTCTCCGCAGTCGCAGTCGCCAGTCCCCGGCCCTCACCCCCCGTCCGGTCAGTGGGTGTGTGGCCCGTCGTGGTGCACCGGACCGTGCGGGGCACCGCAGTGGGAGTCGCCGAAGGCGCTCGTGCGGACTTGGAGCACGTCCGCGGGGGCGTGGTCGACCTGAAGGGTGGTGTGGCTGATCCCGTAGTCGCACTGCAGCGTCTTCTCCAGGTCCCGGCGCACCGTGTGGCAGTCCGCGACGGGGTCGACCAGGACGTGCGCGGACAGCGCGGGCTGCCCCGACGTGATCGTCCACACGTGCAGGTCGTGCACCTCTGTCACCGTGTCGTGGGCGACCAGCCGGTCTCCGATGCTGTCCGGGTCGAGATGCGTCGGCGCCGCCTCCAGGAAGATCCGCCCGGACTCCCGTACGAGCCCGTAGCCCGACTTCACCATGAGGACCACCACGACCAGCGTCGCGATGGCGTCGGCCCGCGCGAACCCGGTGAGCAGCACGACGAGACCCGCGACCGCGGTGCCTATGAACGCGAACAGGTCGTTGAGGATGTGCTGGTAGGCCCCCTCGACGTTGAGCGAGGCGCGGTTGGCCTTCGAAATACACCAGGCCGCCAGGACGTTCACCACGATCCCGGCCAGGGCCGTGCCGAACATCAGCCCGCCCACCACCTCGGGCGGATCGACAAGCCGCCGCACGGCCTCGTACGCCAGCCAGGCGCCGAGCAGCAGCAGTGTGAGCCCGTTCGCCTGCGCGGAAAGGATCTCGGCCCGCTTGAGGCCGTACGTGAAGCCGCCGCGGGCCGGTCGCGCGGCCAGCCGCATCGCGACGAGCGTCAGCACGATGGACACGGCGTCGGTGAGCATGTGCGCCGCGTCCGAGATCAGGGCGAGCGACCGGGCGATGACGCCGATCACGACCTCGGCCGCCATGAACGAGGCGATCAGCGTCAGCGCGATCCCGAGCCAGCGGCGGTCGGCGTCCGCGGCCACACCGTGGCTGTGCCCCGGGTGGCCCGGGGCCCCCGCGTGGCCGCCCGGCCCGTGGTCGTGGTCGTGGTCCACGCTGGTCATGTGTTTCCCCTCGATCCGATGGCCGACTCACGCAGTGAAGCGCACCTGGCGGAGATCGGCAAAGGCTGCACCGGTGACCGTTGTCATCATCGTTTAACAGGCTTTTGACCTGCGGTGATGAATATCGGTGGGTTCGGTCGGGCGTCGAAGAGTCGGGTCCGGTACCCGCCCGCCGCGCCGCCGCCCGAGAAGCCGGCGCCGCTGTGAGGGAAGGCCGGCTTGAGGATGTGGGCGCGGTGGCCGGGGCTGTCCGTCCAGCCGCGTACGAGGTCGGCGGGGGAGCGCCGGCCGCAGGCGATGGTCTCGCCGATGGATGGGTGGTGTCCTTCCGCCCCGCGACGGAAGGAGACCAGCCATTGCCGCGGTCGTCGGCAGTGAGGCGCGTCAGGACGCCCGCTCCCGTGCGCGCTGTGCCGCCTCGCGTACGGAGCCCTGGTGAACCGGCCCGTGCCCGGGCAGCAGTACGTCCCCGGAGAGCGCCTCGAGGGTGTCCAGCGCGGCCAGCGCACCGCGTCGATCGTGGTCGAACATGACGGGCAGCAGTTGCGGTCCGTTCACCCGCGCGGTGGGATGAGCGCTGACCAGCGCGTCGCCCGAGATCACGATGCCCGCGTCCGGCAGGTGGAAGGCGCTGTGGCCCGCGGTGTGGCCGGGAGTGTGCACGGGAACGGGGCGGCCGGGCAGGTCCAGGGGGCCGGTGCCGGGAAAGGGCTGGGGGGTCGCTACCGGGACGTGGGCGGTGCCGCCGGACCGCAGCGCGTGCACCGCCCAGGGCAGGACGCCCGGGCGCCAGCCGTTCTTGAGGACCTGACCGATCGTCACCTGGTGGAGGAAGTCCCGGCGGGCATGAGGGACTTCGGCCTCGTGGGTGTAGACGGGCGTGCCGTACGCACTGCTGAGGTACTCGGCCGAGCCGAGGTGATCGTTGTGCGCGTGCGTGATGAGCACGGCAGTGACCGACTCGGGCGAACTGCCCACGGCCGCCAGCGATTCGAGGACCTTCTCGCGGTCCCCGGGATAGCCGGTGTCCACCAGGGTGACGGCATCTCCCTCGGTGATGATCACCCAGTTGGTGTTGCTGCCATGCACCAGATGGACATGGGTGGCGACCTGGCGAATCTGTACCTGCATGACCGTCCTGAATCTCGAGTGCCCAGCCTGACGGGACACAGCCAAGCAGATACGCCTTTGCCTCAGGGACGCGGGTTGGCGAAGGTGCGCAGTGATCTCAGCCTCAGGGCCAGGAGCGGTACGCCGATTTCGTCGAGGTGGGCGGGGTCGGGCGGGAGGTCCGCCGGCAGAACGACGTAGGCGACGGCTTCCGGAAGGCCTCGGAGGATCCCGTCACAAGCCCGGCGCAAGGGCGCGGCGACAGCCTGGGTGCTCGAACCGTCTCCCGGACCAGCACCGACCGATCCGGGCCCGTGCATGGTCCATCTGTCTTGGCAACGAGAAAGAATGCTGGGACGGCCCAATGCCGCGGGGTCCGGGGACTCGCCGACCGCCTGGTTGCCCAACTGCCCACGGAGGAAAGGCGGGTGAGGCGCGGGCCGCACCTGAAGATGCGGGAGGGGACCGCCCTGCCCCGCCTCGTCGATCGCGCGACTGCGCAACCAGCGTGACGAGAGACGTGCCGCAGCGCCCGCAAGCCGGTATACGCTGCCCCGCGCCCACGTTCGAGGGCCACGCGCGCGGGGGCCGGTCACCCCGGCCTGGTCGTGTGCGGGCACAGCGCCATGCCGGTCCGATCAACATACCGTACGGTGTGACGCTCCATCCCCTTACGGACATCCGGTGATCCCGGTCGACGGGGAGCTTCCCTTGTCCGGGAGCCGGTCCAGCCGGCGCACCACACGGACGCACAAGCCGTGCACCACTGCGGTACGGCGTCCCGAACTCCTGTCACGCAGCCTCGGCACGACCTGGGCACCGTCACCAAGAACCACCTATGGGATCCCGTGCGCCCTGGAACCGTGCGCCGCGGGTGTCTTTCACCCTGTGAGGAACCATGAGCATGCGCGCCCGCACCACCGTAGCCGCGGTCCTGTCCGCGGTCTTCTCCCTCTCCCTCACCGCTTGCGGTCACACGAGCGGCGTGGCCGGCCAAGGAGACTCGACCGTCGGTATAGCTCTGCCCACGACGACGTCACAGCGCTGGATCCACGACGGCAAGGACATGGTCGACCAGATGAAGCAGTTCGGCTACGCCGCGTCCCTGAAGTACGCCGAAAACGACCCGAAGACCCAGGTCGAGCAAGTGCAGGCCATGATCGACCAGGGTGTGGACGCCCTGGTCATCGCGTCGGTCGACGGGCGTTCGCTCACTGATGTCCTGAGCAGAGCGGAAGCCGCTGACATCCCCGTGATCTCGTACGACCGTCTGATCCTGGGCAGCTCCGACGTTGACTACTACGCCACCTTCGACAACGAGAAGGTCGGCGAGCTCCAGGCCATGTACCTCACCGAAGAACTGGGGCTGGTCAACGGAAGTGCCAAGGGCCCGTTCAACATCGAACTGTTCGCCGGCTCCGACGACGACAACAACACCAGGTTCTTCTTCAGGGGCGCGATGGAGATCCTGCGCGCCTACATCCAGAACGGCGACCTAGTCGTGCGGTCCGGGGAGACGAAGCTCGACCAGATCACCACCCCGCGCTGGGACGGCGTCAGGGCCGAGAAGCGCATGAACGACCTGCTCGACTCCCATTACGCCAGCACGCGCGTCGACGCGGTCCTCTCGCCGTACGACGGCATGTCGCTGGGCATCATCAAGGCGCTGAAGGCGCACAACTACGGCGAGACGGGCACGCCCTTGCCCGTCGTCACGGGGCAGGACGCCGAGGTGCCCTCGATCAAGTCGATCATCGCCGGCGAGCAGTCGCAGACCGTCTACAAGGACACCCGCCAGCTCGCGCTCATCGCCTCGTTCATGGTGAACGCGGTGGTCCACGACAGGAAGCCGGTGATCAACGACACCGAGACGTACAACAACGGGAAGAAGGTAGTTCCCGCTTACCTCCTCGAGCCGGTGAGCGTCGACAAGGGCAACTACAAGCCGGTGCTCGTCGACTCGGGTTACGTCAAGAAGAGCGACCTCAGGCGGCAAGCGGCAGGCGGTCGGTGCATCAGTGCACGTCGCGCGGCCGGAACTGGATGCTGATCCGGGGCCCGACCGCACGCGTCGTCTTGGGAATCGCATGTTCCCAGGTGCGCTGACAGGAGCCGCCCATCACGATCAGATCGCCGTGCCCGAGCGGCCGGCGTACGGTGCCGCCCCCGCTTCGGGGCCGTAGGAGCAGGGCGCGCGGCGCGCCCACGGAAAGGATGGCGACCATCGTGTCCTCGCGCGCGCCGCGACCGGTCCGGTCCCCGTGCCAGGCCACGCTGTCCCGGCCGTCGCGGTAATAGCAGAGCCCGGCCGTGGTGAACGGTTCCCCCAACTCTTCGGCGTAGTACGAGGAGAGGGCGACCCGCGCCTCGTCCAGAACCGGGTGCGGAAGTGCGTCGTCGTCACCGTAATGAGCGAGCAGCCGCGGGACGTCCACCGTGTGCTCGTATATCTGCCGCCGCTCGGCCCGCCAGGGCACCTCGGTGGCGAGCCGCGTGAACAGGGCGTCGGCCCCGTGCAACCACCCCGGCAGCAGGTCGATCCAGGCGCCCTCGCCGAGCTCGATCCTGCGTAGCCCGTTCAGTGGGCCGAGGTGGACGTTGTCGGTCTGGTCGAAGAGTGAGCCCTGGAGGTGCGGGGACATGGTTCAAGGTTACTCGCTCATTCGAATGTACGTACTATACGGCGATCGGCCCTGAGCTTGCCGTAGAACCTGGCTACGGCAAGCTGAGCCCGCTGCTGAGCCTGAGCCGCGTCCCGGCCTGGCGTGCGGCTGACCGTTGGCCTGCGGCTGATCGTTGGCCTGCGGCGAGCGGTGCCTCAGTCGGGGTGATCTGGGTGCTCCGGGTGCGTGTGTTTCGTGCGGCGGCGGTGGCTGGTGTCGCACCACGGGTAGACACGGCTGCGACGACAGGTGCACAGGGCAACACAGAACCGCTCGGAGGACACGGTCGTGCCGTCCTCCAGGACGACTTCGACCGGACCCTCGACGAGCAGAGGGCCATCACGCGGAGCCATGACCCGGCGAGGCGGCTCGGCGGGCGCGTTCGACACGGTCGATCACCTGCCTTCCTCCGGAGAGACCGTCAGACGGATGAACGTGACGAGGTACGCAGGGACGACTCACCGGCCTGCCAGGCCTCCAGCAGCCGGTCGGCGAAACGGTCCTCGAGATACCCGGTGGCGTCCACGCCGAACGCTGTGTCGCCGTCCAGCTGGGGCTCCTCCTCCAGAAGGCCCGCCACGACCTCCCGGCGGACGATCTGCTCGTGCACCGCGTCGGCCTCGACGTGCTCGAGGTAGAAGTGCTCGGCGGCCGGCCCCGCCCTCGTACGCCGCATCGCCTGCGCCAGACGCCGTGAACCGGGCGACGAGGTGGTCTCGACGGCGGCGAAGTGCCCCACCAGCGCGCCGCGCAGCGCCCTGTGCAGTCCGAAGAGGGACATCAGATTCACGATCGCCAGAGCCTCGGCGCCACTCACGTCGACATAGCGACCGTAGGCCGGGTCCAGACCCAGGTCGGCCATGAGGCCGGCGAACAGCCGGGCGTGCACGCGCTCGGCGCGCCCCGCCCCGTACTCGTCGAACTCCACCGCCGCCATCCCCGCCTTGGCCCGTCCCCACAACCGCGGCAGCACCCAGGCGTGCGGATCGGCCTCCTTGAGGTGGTAGACCGAGCGCTGGGCCGCGTACTCCCGCAGGTGCCACAGCTCGCCCTCGTCCTGGAGGAA
>CAMLJW010000116.1 GCA_946480485.1 uncultured Streptomyces sp.
ATCGTCTTCGAGGGCACACCCGCCGACCTCGTCGCCGCCCGCTCCACCCTCACCGGCGAGCACCTCGCGGCCTACGTCGGCTCCTGACCGAGGCGCTCGTGACACCCTGAGACAGCGCTCGCCGCAGTGCACCAGGGCATCCCCCGCCCGCGCGCGGAGCCGGGCCGGGGGGATCGGGCGGCGCCCGCGGGCCTGGGACGGCGTGCAGCGAGCGTCTCGGCCGCCTCTCCGGACGGGCGGGCGCTTCGGTCGCCTCTCCGGACGGGCGGCATATTCGAATCGAATCCTGACCATTCGAAAATCGACCAACAAACTGAGAGCATGCACACCAAGCACAGCTGGATCACCACGCCCATCACCGCAGACCTCCTGCGCGGCGCCCTCGAGCTGGAGCGCACCGAGCACGGCATGCTGCCGCACCGGCTGCCCGCCCGGGCCCGCGCGCAGTGCGACGACGAGCAACTCGCCATGGCCGAGAGCCAGCCCTCCGGCGTACGGCTGGTCTTCCGCACCCGTGCCACCGCCGTCGAACTGGACACGCTGCCCACCAAACGGGTCTATGTCGGCGCTCCGCCCGCCCCGGACGGTGTGTACGACCTGCTCGTCGACGGCCGTCCGACCGGCCAGGCGGGCGTGACCGGCGGCAACACCCTGACCATCGACATGACCACCGGGAACGCCGAGCACCAGCCCGGCCCGCCGGGCACCCTCCGCTTCACCGGCCTGCCCGACGACGTCAAGGACGTCGAGATCTGGCTGCCGCACAACGAGACCACCGAACTCGTCGCCCTGCGCACGGACGCCCCCATCAGGCCCGTACCGGACCGGGGCCGCAAGGTGTGGCTGCACCACGGCAGTTCGATCAGCCACGGCTCCGACGCCGCCAGTCCCACCACCACCTGGCCCGCACTCGCCGCCCTGCTCGGCGGCGTGGAACTGATCAACCTCGGTCTGGGCGGCAGCGCCCTGCTCGATCCCTTCACCGCCCGGGCCATGCGGGACACCCCCGCCGACCTGATCAGCCTCAAGATCGGCATCAACCTGGTCAACACCGACCTGATGCGGCTGCGGGCATTCACCCCGGCCGTCCACGGCTTCCTCGACACCATCCGCGAGGGACACCCCACCACACCGCTCCTGGTCATCTCGCCCCTCTACTGCCCCATCCACGAGGACACCCCCGGCCCCGCCACCTTTGACCTCAGCGCGCTCACTGCCGGAAAGCTGCGGTTCCGGGCCACCGGCGACCCCGCCGAGCGCGCCGCCGGGAAACTGACGCTGGGCGTCATCCGGGAGGAGTTGTCCCGCATCGCGAAGCAGCGGGCGGTCGACGACCCCCACCTGCACCACCTCGACGGCCGCACGCTCTACGGCGAGACCGACTTCGCCGAGCTACCGCTGCCCGACCAGCTTCACCCGGATGCCACCACGCATCGCCGCATCGGCGAACGCTTCGCCAGGCTGGCCTTCACCGCCGGCGGCCTCTTCACCGACCGGAACGCGGGTACGGGCACGGCGGGCACGGCGGGCACGGCGGGCACGGCGGGCACGGTGGGTGTTTCGGAAACGGACAGCGACGGGTGACCTTCCGACCCGAAGACCAGCTCGCCGCCGCCCGGATCTTCCCGGGCGGAGCCGAGTGCGGCCGGGGTCGCCGAAGCCGCCGACCACCCCGGGCTCACGGGGGCCGTCGCGTCACATGAGCAGGTCGTCCACATGTGCTTCGCCTTCACGGTACCTGCGCGCGATCTCCGCACTGCAACCGTCGGCGGTCCGCTGCAGCCGCTGCCGCCGCCGCGAGACCTGCTGTTCGTATCGCACGAGCCGCCCCATCGCGGTGTTCAGCTCCAGATCCGTACGGGCCACCAGGTCGGACAGCTCCACCTCGGCGAGCATGTCCGCGGCCAGCCGCCGGAACTCCTCGCTGTGCGGCGTGCCGAGCGTCACGTGCCGCGCCGAAGATTGTTGCCGCGCGGGCGCGTCCGTGAGGATCTCCGACAGCCGCTCGACGACCGACGAGACGGACGAGACCGACGAGAGGGCGGACGTCCGCTCGGTGGCCGGCGCCGAAACGGACCGGTCGCCGGGATCCGCCCGCCGCCCGAGCTCGGCGCGCAGGATGTCGATCCGCCCCTGCAGCAGCCGTCGCACATAGCTGAGGTCGGCCTCGTCCCGCTGGGCGTCCCGCCGCAGCGTACGCAGCTCGGGCAGCCGCAGCACCGACACGTCGGGTTCGGGCTGCGGCTCGGGCTGCGGGCTGTCCGTCCGCTGCGTGGGCGGACGCGGCGCGACGGGAAGCGACGCAACCGGAAGCGGCGTGCCCGGAGGTGGTGTACCCGGATGTGATGTGACTGCGAGTGGTGCGATCGGTGGCCCTGCGATCGCACCTGGCGCATGCTCCCCCCGGGTCAGCGAAACGGACCCGGGGGGCTGCCCCGTAGTACTCGATGTGCTCATACGCCTCAACCGTCCCCTCGACCGGCGCGTGTGTGTGCATCGTGCCACCCCAGCCGGCCGCCATGTGACCGAGTGACCCCGATCGGCACCGGATGGTGGGGTTAAGGGCCCATCAGAAAAGACTCCATACGGAGGTCAAGTCAAGGCACGGCATGATGGTCCGTATGCGTGCAGTGGTGCAGAGGGTTGACGGTGCGAGCGTCGTCGTCGAAGGCGAGACGGTCGGCGAGATCGACGGCGAGGGGCTGTGCGTCCTGGTGGGCGTCACCCACGAGGACACCAAGGAGAAAGCGGCCCAACTGGCCCGCAAGCTCTGGTCGATCCGCATGCTGAGCGACGAGAAGTCGTGCAGCGACATCGACGCACCGCTCCTGGTGATCAGCCAGTTCACGCTCTACGGCGACGCCCGCAAGGGCCGCCGCCCCACCTGGAACGCGGCCGCCCCCGGCGAGGTCGCCGAGCCCCTCGTGGACGAGGTCGTCGCCCAACTCCGCTCCCTGGGCGCAACGGTGGCGACCGGCCGCTTCGGTGCCCGGATGCGCGTGTCCCTGACGAACGACGGCCCGTTCACGGTGCTACTCGACATCTGAATCGCTGCCAGACCCGAACCGCACGAACCTACGGCTCCACCACGGTCTCCTGCGCCGCGGCCGTCGTCCCGGCCAGGAGCGGCGCGTCGACCGGCACGTTCCGCTTCACCAGCGCCAGTGCGATCGGGCCGAGCTCGTGGTGGCGTACGGACGTCGTGATGAAACCGATCTTGCGGCCGTCCGGGCCCTCGTCCGCGAGCCGGATGTCGGTTCCGTGGACCGGCAGATACACCTCGCTGCCGTCGAGGTGCAGGAAGACGAGCCGGCGTGGGGGCTTGCCCAGGTTCTGGACGCGGGCGACGGTCTCCTGGCCGCGGTAGCAGCCCTTCTGCAGATGCACCGCCGTGCCGATCCAGCCGAGCTCGTGCGGAATGGTCCGGTGGTCGGTCTCGAAGCCGAGCCGCGGCCGGTGGTTCTCGACGCGCAGGGCCTCGTACGCGAGGATCCCGACCGCCGGGCCGTATTTCGCCTCGCTCTCGACGGCTGTCCCGTACGACTCCAGGTCCGTACGCGGCAGGAACAGATCACGCCCGTACGGCGTCTCGCGGGCGACGACGCCCTCCGGCGTCTCGGCGATGGAGCCGGCCGGGAGGTGGACCACGGCGAAGTCGGCCGTCCGGTCGGCGACCTCCACCTGGTAGAAGAACTTCATCGACTCCAGGTACGCGATCAGCGTCTCCTGGGTGCCGGGCTCGACGTGCATCCACACCGTCTCCCCGTCGTCGACGAGGTACAGCGCGTGTTCGATGTGACCGTGCGCGGAGAGGATCAGCGCCTCGGTGGCGCGGCCCGCAGGGAGGTCGGCGACGTGCTGGGTGAGGAGGAGGTGCAGCCAGCTGAGCCGGTCCTCCCCAAAGACGCTGACGACGCCGCGGTGCGAGAGGTCCACGAAACCGGTGCCGTCGGCCAGGGCGCGCTGCTCGCGGAACAGGTCGCCATAGTGGGCGGCGACGCCTTCGTCCACGCCCTCGGCGGGGACGGCGCCGGGCAGCGACAGGAGGGGGCTCTTCATGGGCATACAGCCTAAGACCGAGTAGTTGCGGGTTCTATTTCCTCTTGCCGGCACAGTCCTCGCACCGGCCGAAGATCGCGAAGTGCTTCATATCGGTGTCGAAGCCGAAGGTGCCGCGCAGCTTCGCTGTGAACTCGGCGGCGACCGACACGTCCGCCTCGATGACGTGTCGGCAGTCCCGGCACACCAGATGGAGGTGGTGGTGCCGGTCCGCGAGATGGTACGTGGGCGCGCCGTGCCCGAGATGGGCGTGGCTGACCAGGCCGAGCTCCTCCAGGAGCTCCAGGGTCCGGTAGACCGTGGAGATGTTGACCCCCGACGCCGTCTTGCGCACTTCGCCGAGGATGTCGTCGGGGGTCGCGTGCTCAAGGGTGTCCACGGCTTCGAGCACGAGCTGCCGCTGCGGGGTCAGCCGGTAGCCGCGCTGCCGCAGATCACTCTTCCAGTCCGTGCTTGCGGCACCGCTCTCGGTGCCGCTCTCGGTGCTGCTTCCAGTGCTCACCACAGCGTCCAGTGTAGAAGTGTCGCCCCCGATCACGCCGGGTCGGCATTGGCCGGACTTCAGCAGATCGGACCGGGTCTCACACAGGGCACGGCCACTGCGGAGCCTGGGAGGAGGGGCGGTAAGGCTACCGGAAGAAAGCGATCCCGTCGTCGGGCATGTCGTCCGGCAGGGCCTTGGCCCAGCGCTCCACATCCTCCGGGCTGACGACCTTCTTGAGCTGGGCCGACATATAGGGCCGCAGCGTCACCTCGGGGGTCTGCTTCTCGCCGACCCACATGAGGTCGCCCTTGACGTAGCCGTACAGCCGCTGGCCACCGCTGTACGGGCCCGAGGGGGCCGTGCGCGCGACGGTGTCCGTCGCCAGGTCGATCTGTGGCTTCTTGGCGGCCAACTCGCCGTACCAGACCTCGACGACACCGTCGTCGCGGACCATCACGACCTCGACCTTGCGATGGGAGTCGATGCGCCAGTAGCCGGTTTCGGTCTCCAGCGGCCTGACCTTGTTCCCCTCGGAGTCGAGGACCCAGGTGCGCGAGTGGTACTCGAGGAAGTCCCGCCCGTCGTGGGTGAAGCGGACCTCCTGGCCGAAGTTGCACTTTTCGGCACCAGGGAAGTCGTGGACGCCCGCGCCGGTCCAGTCACCGAGCAGGAAGGCGAGGGGGACGAGGTCCTTGTGGAGGTCGGACGGGATCTCGATCATGAGCAGCTCAGAAGTCCGTACGTCTGTGGTCTGGGGCGTCTACGACGGGGGCGGCTGTGACGGGGTCAGCGCTGGCCCTGGTACAGCTTCTTCACGGTCAGCCCGGCGAAGGCGAGGACGCCGACGCAGACCAGGACCAGCAGAGCTTCGAAGAAGATCTCAAGCACGGGGTGCTCCTTGGATGAGCTGTGAGCGATGAGCGATGAGCGATGAGCGAGGCTTGGCTGTACACAGAGCCGGACTCCAGCCTACTCGGCCGTGGCCCGTGCTCTGCGTGAGGTACCGCTTGAGGTACCCGTACCGCGACCAGTGCCTCGGCAGGCAACGTTCACCCGTCAAGGAGCGGCGTCCGTTGCGTGCTCTCGGTGTGCCGGCCGGACGTCCTCGCACGGGACGTACTGGGCTTTCGGCTGGTGCGGCGAGGGTGCGTGGCGGGCGTCGCGACGGGGCGAACGGTACCTGTCGGGGAACTAACATGCGCTTATGGCGAAGAAGCTCGTGATCAAGGTGACGGCCGGGGCGGACGCCCCCGAGCGCTGCTCGCAGGCGTTCACGGTGGCGGCGGTCGCGTTGGCCAGCGGGGTGGACGTCTCGCTCTGGCTGACCGGCGAGTCCGCGTGGTTCGCGCTGCCGGGCCGCGCCGCCGAGTTCGAACTCCCGCACGCGGCCCCGCTCCCCGACCTGCTCGAGTCGGTCCTGGCCGGAGGCCGTCTCACCCTCTGCACCCAGTGTGCGGCCCGGAGGGACATCACGGAGAAGGACGTGATCGAGGGCGTACGCATCGCGGGCGCGCAGGTCTTTGTCCAGGAATCACTGGCAGAGGACACCCAGGCACTCGTCTACTGAATACACCCCGTCAGGGAGCGCTCACCCCGTCAGGGAACGCTCAGGCCCCGGGTCCGGAGGCAGAAGGGATGCGTCGCCGAGGTCGAGCAGAACGCGTACGTCGTCCCGCGGCTGATGGCTGGTGGCTGGTGGACGCCGGGCCGGCGGGGCGGACGGTTTCGGTACGTACGTCCGCTCGGTCTCAAAAAAACGGCCTCCCGGAACGCGCTCCTGGGCAGGAACACCTGGAACACCTGGAACATAGGACATCCAGGACATAGACGCCTAGGGGCGGCGCTTCTTGCCGTCCAGCTCGTCCCACCACTCATCGGACTTCGGATCACCGGAGGGATCGTCCCACCACCGGTCGTCGGGCCCGCGCCGGTTCGCCACCATGGCGGCGAGCGGTGGAATGACCATCGCCACGAGGCACATCCCGACGGCCACGGGGACCGACCAGATCCGCACGACTCCCCAGGCCAGGACGAACAGCCCGACGCAGGTTCCCATCATGCCGAAGTAGAGGTGCCGCCTTCGCGCGTACATACGTCCAGCGTAGATCCGGAAAAGGCGCAGCCGAAGGGCCGCACTCCGATCCCAGTGGTGGCGTCCAACCCCCGGGAGTGCGGCCCTCCGGCCATTCATACGGCCGCGACGGCCGGATTTCTCAGACTGCTCGGCTGCTCGGCTGCTCAGCCGCTCAGCCGCCAGCCGGCTCAGACGGCGATGGCCACCTCGGCCAGGCCGCCGGTCTGGGCGACGACCGTGCGGTCCGCCGTGCCGCCCGGGACGAGGGCGCGTACGGTCCACGTGCCCTCGGCCGCGTAGAAACGGAACTGTCCGGTCGCCGAGGTCGGGACCTCGGCGGTGAACTCGCCGGTCGAGTCCAGCAGGCGGACGTAGCCGACCACCGGCTCACCGTTCTTGGTCACCTGGCCCTGGATGGTGGTCTCACCGGGCTTGATCGTCGAGGCGTCGGGGCCGCCGGCCTTCGCTCCACACATGTACTGCTCCTAGGTAGTTGAGAGGTCGGGGCTTACTTGTTGGCACCGAGCTCGATCGGCACGCCGACGAGGGAGCCGTACTCGGTCCACGAGCCGTCGTAGTTCTTGACGTTCTCGACGCCGAGCAGCTCGTGCAGGACGAACCAGGTCAGGGCCGAGCGCTCACCGATGCGGCAGTACGCGATGGTGTCCTTGGCGAGGTCGACCTGCTCGGCGGCGTAGAGCTCCTTGAGCTCGTCGTCCGACTTGAAGGTGCCGTCGTCGTTGGCGTTCTTCGACCACGGGATGTTGCGGGCGCTCGGGACGTGGCCCGGGCGCTGCGACTGCTCCTGCGGCAAGTGGGCCGGGGCGAGCAGCTTGCCGCTGAACTCGTCGGGGGAACGGACGTCGACCAGGTTCTGGGCGCCGATCGCGGCGACGACGTCGTCACGGAAGGCACGGATCGAGGTGTCCTGCGGCTTGGCCTTGTACTCGGTCCTCGGGCGCTCGGGCACCTGGGAACCGTCGACCAGGTCGCGGGAGTCCAGCTCCCACTTCTTGCGGCCGCCGTCGAGGAGCTTGACGTTCTCGTGGCCGTACAGCTTGAAGTACCAGTAGGCATACGACGCGAACCAGTTGTTGTTGCCGCCGTAGAGGACGACGAGCGTGTCGTTCGCGATGCCCTTCTCCGACAGCAGCTTCTCGAAGCCCGCCTGGTCGACGAAGTCACGACGGACCGGGTCCTGGAGGTCCTTGGTCCAGTCGATCCGGATCGCGTTCTTGATGTGGTTCTTCTCGTACGCCGAGGTGTCCTCGTCCACTTCGACGATGGCGACCTTCGGGTCGTCCAGGTGCTCCTGGACAAAGTCAGCGTCTACCAGGACGTCGCTGCGGCTCATGCTCTTTCTCCTCCGTGGGCAGTTGCGGCGGGGCGGTGCGTCAGAAAGGAGTGCGGGTGTACGCGCATGACTGCGGAGGCGTACGTGGCACTCGGGGTGGCCCTGACTCGGGTCCGGCAGTCCGGTCGAAGGGGCCGGGAAACGGGAGTCGCACTCCCGCTCAGAAGGGGCGACAGAGCATGGCGGCGACGCGGCACAGGTCGACTGCCCGCCGCTTCGTGAGATCCGCCTGTCGCCTCATGCCGTCGATCGTAGGGACGGACAGGCGGACATGTCACCGGCATGTCGTATGCTGAGACGGGATCGTCCGCGATGCGAGATATAGGGCCCGAAGCGACGCCGGCTCTGAACCAGGGGGCGGTGTTGGCAACTGTGGGCGCATGCCGCTCTCTTCACATCTGCTGTTCGGACAGGCCCGTCTCGCCTTTCGGACGGCGGTGGGGCGGCGGCCGACAGCGGCGGACGGCGGTCCGAAACCGGCTGTCCGACTGTCCGGCTGTCCGGCTGTCCGGCTGTCCGGCTGTCCGTCGGAGGTCCTACCCGACGAGCTTGACGTCCGAACCCTTCACGGTGATGGCGACACCGTTCGCGGCCGCCGCGACCTTGTCGATGTTGATGCCGCCGGGCAGGCCGTCGATCCGCTGCTCGAAGTCCGTCACCGAGCGGGCCTTGTCCTCGGCGAGCTGCGCGCCCAGGTCGGGCAGCCCGTCGGCGTGCACCTTGACGGTGTCGCCCTTGACGCTGACCGTGCTGAGCACGAAGACCGGTTCGGGCAGCTTGGTGCCGAGCACGGTGGCCTCTACCTCGACCTTGATCTTGCCTTTGCCGCCGTCGGAGAGGCCGACGACCTGGGCGGTAACGCCGCGCGCCAGCTGTACCGGCTCAGACTTGGCGGCCTTGAGGAGTTCTTCGTACGAGATCGTGGCCGTGCCGGAGGCCGTGGCGGCGGTCGCGGAGCTGTAGTCGCCGGAGAAGGCGACGCCCCGCATCTCGGCAGTCAGGTTGTCGATACGGATCGTGTCGGCGCCGGTGCCGCCGACCGTACCTGCCGTGGAGGCCTCGTAGTCCTTGATACCGACGTCGACCTCGTCGAGTTCGCCGCCGACGATCTGGGTGAGGAAGGGGAAGCCCTTGATGGACACGTCGGGCGTGGCGGCGAGGCCCTCGCTGGTCCTCAGCCTGTCCGCCGCCTCGTCCTCGGCGAAGCCCACGGCTACGCGGTCCGCCATGACGAAGAGGCCGCCCAGGATGACGGCGACGATCAGGAGTATTCGCAGTGCACGCATGTCTTGGGGTTCCCCCACCTCGGCATCGACGACCTCTGGTGGCCGTCGAGCGAGGGTAACCCTGTCGGTGGGGCCGGCCCTCGGTGTGGCCCTGAGTTGTGGATCAGCTGTGACAGGCACTTCGACCTCGGACGACTTCGCCAACTGCCTTCCCCGGCACCGCTGGGTGTGCCCCAAAGGCGCCCCCAGACGGGCTGACCGGCGGGCGGCGAGGAATGGCCCGCCTCTCTCAGGCCGGCGCGCGGCCCAGCAGATAGATCGCAGGGGCCGCTGCCGCGAGAGGCAGCGCCACGCCCGCGGTGAAGTGGACGAAGCGGGAGGGATAGTCGTAGCCCGCGACCCGGTGGCCGATCAGGGCGCAGATTCCAGCGCCGACGCCGAGGACTGTGCCGCCGGTACCCAGCTCGGTCACGCCGCCCAGCGCAAGCCCCGCGCCCGCCGCCGCCACCAGGGCGACGATCACCGAGGCCGGCGTCGGGAGGGGAAGGGCGCGGGCCAGGACGGTCACCGCGACCGCTGCCGCGCCCACTGTGACCGCGTCCGAAACCGCCGCGAGGTATCCGGCGCCGACGATCGCCAGGGCCGCCGAGGCAACCGTGGCCATCAGGCCGTACATGCGCTCGTCGGGGTCGGCGTGGGCCCGGAGCTGAAGGACCAGGGCGAGCAGGACCCAGACACCGAGGGAGCCGAGGATCGCGGCGGGAGCGTTCTCGCGGCCGGTCGCCAGCAGCGCGACGTCCGCCGTGAGCGCACCCGCGAAGGCCAGCGCGATGCCCTGCCGGGCGGGCCACATGCCGTTCAGGCGGAACCAGCCCGCCGCTGTCACCGCCTGCAGGATCACCAGCGGTACGACCAGCGCGTACTGCCCGATCGCCGCCGTTCCCGAGAGCAGCAGCCCGAGCGCCGCCGTCAGCGCGGCCGGCTGCCCGCCCGGCTCGATGATCGGGGATCGCCCCTCCGCGCGGGCGCGCTGGGCGTCGGTGACCCGGGGGTTGCCGGTGACGGTCGGCGGCCCGTAGGCGAGAGCACCGTCTGCGCGAGCGGGAGCGGAGGTGACGGCGCCGCCATCCGGCGCACGCGCGGGCACCTGCGCGAAGTCACCGTAGGCCGGGCCCTGGACGGGCGCCTGGACCGCGTGATCCCCCTTCGGAGGCTGAGCCGCACGGCCCTGTTGCGCATACCCGGGGGCGGTGTACCCCCGGGCCATCTCCTGAGCCCCCAGCGCCCCTTGGCCCCACCCCGCCCCCGGCGTTTGCGGCGTCTCCGGCGGCAGCGGCTGCCGCAGGCTCCCGTAACCGTGGCTCGTCCCGTGCTGCGTACCGGCCGCCGGTTCCGGCGGCCCCTGCGGCGGTGGCTGGAGCTGGGTCTCCCAGGTCTGGCCGCCCTCCCACTGCTGGGTGTGCCCGGGCACGCCCTCGTCGTCCTGCTGCTGCCCGGGCCAGGTCGGCTGCTGCCGACGCGCGTCGTAGCCCGCGTACCCCTCGGGCCCCTCGGAGCCCTCGTACGGCTGGTCGCTCATGATCCCCGTCACCCTCCTGCGAACGGCGGGAGCACCTCGACCGTGCCGCCCTCGGCCAGCCGTACCGTCTCATGTCCGCGGGTGCCCACGGGGTCGCCGTCGATGAGGAACGCGCACCGCCGCAGGACGCGGACGAGTTCGCCGGGGTGCCGCTCGCGCGCCGCGTCCAGCGCCTGCGCGAGGGTCTGCGCGTCGTACGGCTCCTCGGCGACGCCGGCGGCGGCCTTGGCGGCAGCCCAGTAACGCACCGTGCCCTGTGCCATCAAATTCCTCGATCAATGGTCGTCAATGTGGATCGTCAGTCGTCGTCAAAGCTCGTCAAGCTCGTCGAGCTCGTCGAAGTTATGACCGCCCATGGTCACGGCCGACACGGCCAGGCTAGCCCGCGGCCGAGGCCTCCCACCTCCCGATCCGCCCCCAGCGGCTCGTCCGCCGCCGCGTTCTCCGCGTGGCGTGTCCGAGTGTCGTGCCCAGCGACCGCCGCCGGATCGAGCACCTCGCGATCGCCGACCGTCGAATGCCCGCCAAAGGCCCCCTGCCCCAGGAACGAGAACGTGATCATGGCCGCGTACTGAGCGAAGACGCCCGCCGCTCGGCGCACGTGAGGGCGGTCCGGATCCCCGGTGAACCCGTGCGCGACAACGATCGCGAGGTCCTCGGACATGCCGGAGGACGGGGCGGAGGATGCGGGGGGGGCGTACCGGAGGAGACGCCCGAGGAGGTGCCGGACGTGCCCATTCAGGGGGCGTACGCCGCCTCGATCGCGACCCCGTCGACCGTGCGCGGAAACCTCCGCCGCTCGGCTCCGCGGGCGGTCTCAGGGCGGGGACGATGGAAAGATCGCGTCACATGACCTGCCGGACCTTGGCTCATGTGGGTTATTCTGCTGAACAGAGGACTCGGGCAGCGCAGCCCCCGGGTCCTTTTGCGCTTTTGTTGAGCGTTGTACGCGAGCGCTGTACGGCAGTGCGGTAGAGAGGACGAAAGCGCGGCTGCGGCACCCAGGGGGCGCGGGAGCCGCAGACGGTAGGAAGCCGTAGGAAGCCCAGTAGGAAGCAGTGCCGCAAACGTCCTCGCAGGGACCCAGGAGGAACCAGACGTTATGGGCGAGCGAACCGTGCACAACCGTAAGACGACCCGGGCAGGTGGGGCGCGATGAGCTCTCTGCTGCTCCTGACCAACGCTCTTCAGCCGTCGACGGAGGTGCTTCCCGCTCTCGGCCTGCTTCTGCACCATGTGCGAGTGGCTCCGGCGGAAGGCCCCGCCCTCGTCGACACCCCTGGTGCCGACGTCATCCTCATCGACGGCCGACGCGACCTCCCGCAGGTACGCAGCCTGTGCCAGCTGCTGCGCTCCACCGGCCCCGGCTGTCCACTGATGCTCGTCGTGACGGAGGGCGGCCTCACGGCAGTCACCGCCGACTGGGGCATCGACGACGTCCTGCTCGACACCGCAGGTCCGGCGGAGGTCGAGGCCCGGCTGCGGCTCGCCCTGGGCCGCCAGCAGATCGTCAACGACGACTCCCCGATGGAGATCCGCAACGGCGATCTGTCGGTGGACGAGGCGACCTACAGTGCCAAACTCAAGGGCCGGGTCCTCGACCT
>CAMLJW010000117.1 GCA_946480485.1 uncultured Streptomyces sp.
AGGAGTTCGCCGGGCTGTTGGGGCGCTCGGAAGCGTGGGTGTCCCAGGTGGAGCGGGGCGTGCGCCGCATCGACCGGATGACCGTGCTGGAGAAGGTCGCCGAGGTTCTCGAAGTACCGGTTGCCGAGCTGGCGGCCGAGGCTCCCATCGTGGCGTCGGTGACCGAGGGGGAACCGCCGGGCGCGAGTCGGCTGCGGCTGGTGCTGAGCGCCGCACACTCGCTGAAGGCGGTCCTCGACGAGCGGGATGCGTCCCCAGATGTGCCGGCGCTTCGCGCAGAGGTTGAGCGCGCGTGGTCGCTGACCCATCAGGGCAACTACGCCGACCTGGCCGAGTTGCTCGAAGGGCTGGTTCCCCGGCTGGAGTCGGCCACCCGGTCGGTTCCGGAGTCGGAGCGTCCCGAGCTGTTCCGGCTGATGGCCGTCATGTATCACACGTGCGGTGGAGCGCTGGCGAACATGGGGGAGCCCGAGGCGGCCTGGATCGCCGTCGACCGTGCGGTGGTCGCTGCCGAGCGGGCGAACGATCCGCTGCTGATGGCAGCTGGTGAGTTCCGGTTGTCGATCGTCTTCCTCGGCGCGCGCCACTTCGACCAGGCGGCGCATGCGTCCGGGAGCGCGGCCGATGCGCTGCGGTCCCTGGCGGCGAAGTCGGGTGAGGTTGAGGCGGTGGCGTTGCGTGGTGCGCTGACGTTGCAACGGGCGGTCGCTGCCGCTCGGTTGAACCTGGCCGATGAGGCGTACGGGTATCTCCGTGATGCCCGTGAGATGGCCGAACAAGTGGGTGACGGGCGCAACGACTACAACACCGAGTTCGGGCCGACCAACGTCGGGTTGCACGAGGTGTCCGTTGCGGTCGACCTCGGGGACGCCGGAGTCGCGCTGCGGGCCGCTCAGGGCGTTGACGCCTCGGGGCTGTCCGCAGAACGGCAGACGCGCTTTCAGATCGATGTCGCAAGGGCCTACGCCCAGCGTCGGCAGGTCGCTGATGCGGTCTCGGCACTGCTGAGGGCGCGTGAGTTGTCGCCAGAGATGGTGCGGGCCCTGCCGATCGTCAAGCAGCTCGCGGCGGACCTGCTGACCATGAGCCAGCCACCCTCTGAAGATCTGCGGGCGCTGGCGGGGGAGTTGGGGGTACACGAAGTAGCGGACCGGCCAATAAAGTATTAGACAGTACCTTATGTGCGGGTTACTGTGGTTGGTGTCGGCGCACCCCCTTCGCGTCCAGAGGAGCGGTTGTGCGGGCATGCGAAACGTGCCGGAGCAGGAAGGCAGAATTGCAGCGGTGCGTCAGCGAAAATGGCCACAGAAAACAGATGTGGCCTGAGCGGGAGGCAGCCCACTCAGGCCGGGTGCACCGTTGGCATCAACGCTCCCGGAGCGTATCGCGCCCAGCCCGTATGCGGTCAACCTCCTGCTACATAGCCATTCGTCACTGAATGCGCCGTACTGTGCGTGCCGCGCGCAAGGGAGAGACGGCCCACGGCCGCTGAAAAGCCCCCTACCTGCGGGTTCCCGCAGGTAGGGGGCTTGATCGCGTTCGCTTACTTCTTCTTGCCCTGGTTCTTGACCGCCTCGATCGCCGCCGCGGCGGCGTCCGGGTCGAGGTAGGTGCCGCCGGGGTTCGCCGGCTTGAACTCGGCGTCGAGTTCGTACGACAGCGGGATGCCCGTCGGGATGTTCAGGCCCGCGATGTCCGTGTCGGAGATGCCGTCGAGGTGCTTGACGAGGGCGCGCAGCGAGTTGCCGTGCGCCGCCACCAGGACCGTACGGCCGGAGAGCAGATCCGGGACGATGCCGTCGAACCAGTACGGGAGCATGCGGCCGACGACGTCCTTGAGGCATTCGGTCCGCGGGCGCAGCTCCGGCGGCAGCGTGGCGTAGCGCGGGTCGTCGAACTGGGAGTACTCGGCGTCGTTCGCGAGCGGCGGCGGAGGCGTGTCGTACGAGCGGCGCCACAGCATGAACTGCTCCTCGCCGAACTCGGCGAGGGTCTGGGCCTTGTCCTTGCCCTGCAGGGCACCGTAGTGACGCTCGTTCAGGCGCCACGAGCGGTGGACCGGGATCCAGAGGCGGTCGGCCGCCTCCAGCGCCAGTTGCGCGGTGCGGATCGCGCGCTTCTGGAGCGAGGTATGCACGACGTCGGGCAGCAGACCGGCGTCCTTGAGCAGCTCACCGCCGCGGACTGCCTCCTTCTCGCCCTTCTCGTTGAGGTTCACGTCCACCCAGCCGGTGAACAGGTTCTTCGCGTTCCATTCGCTCTCGCCGTGGCGGAGGAGGATCAGCTTGTACGGTGCGTCGGCCATGGCCCCGAGCGTAATCGAACCCACAGATCGCCTGTACGCCTGCCCGTAAGGCGGACGACCGCTCACCGGGATCCGAAGGCGCGGTGCCAGACGTCGCGGCACAGGCAGGAAACTCCGGACAGGCCCTGGCTAGGGGCGCTGGGTCAGGTGGGTGAACGCGTCAAGGTTGCGCGTGGACTCGCCGCGGGACATCCGCCAGGCGTACTCCTTGCGGATGGCGGACGCGAAACCGAGCTCAAGAAGGGTGTTGAAACTGCCGTCGGCGGCCTCCAGGACCGACCCCAGGAGCCGGTCGAGCTCCTCCTCGGTGACGGCGGCCAGCGGCAGTTTGCCGGCCACGTAGACGTCCCCGAGGGAGTCGACCGCGTAACTCACGCCGTACAGCTTGAGATTGCGCTCCAGGAGCCAGCGGTGGACGCCCTCCGCGTTCTCGTCGGGGCGTCGGATCACGAACGCGTTCAGGGAGAGCGAGTGCTTGCCGACGATCAGCGAGAGCGTGGTGGAGAGCTTGCGGGTGCCGGGCAGCTTCACGACGTACGAGCCGGAAGACGGACTCTCCCACTCCAGTTCGGCGTCGTTGAGGACCTGCTCGATGATCGCCCCTGCGTCTGCCATGAGGGGAGCGTACGACAGGCGTCGCACGCTGCGGCGCACGCTCTCAGCCGTGGTGGGAGCGCACGCGACGGCGGTGGTCGTGCATGGCCGCCGTGTAGACGTCCGCCGTGGCCGAGGCCGCCGTGTCCCAGCCGAAGGACTTGGCGTGCCAGGCGGCGGCCGCGCCCATCCGGTCGGGCAGGGCAGGGTTGTCGGCGAAATCGCGCAGCACGCGCGCGTAGTCGACGGGATCGTGGCCGGAGACCAGGAAGCCGGTCTCCTTGTTCCGCACGGCGACGGGGAGCCCCCCCACGGCGGCCGCGAGCACCGGCGTACCGGCCGCCTGCGCCTCTATGGCGACAAGCCCGAAGGACTCGCTGTAGGAGGGCATGACGAGCACGGACGCGGCCCGGAACCAGTCCGCGAGCTGGTCCTGGTCTACGGGCGGGCGGAAGCAAACGACGTCGGCGATGCCCAGGCCGGCGGCGAGTTTCTGCAGGCCCTCGGGCTTGGCGAGACCACTGCCGCTCGGACCGCCCACTACAGGAACCATGATTCTCGAGCGGAGATCGGGACGCTCCTCCAGGAGGACGGCGATCGCGCGCAGCAGGACGTCGGGGGCCTTCAGTGGCTGGATGCGGCCCGCGAAGAGGGGGATCAGGGCGTCCTGCGGCAGGCCGAGGCGGGTGCGGGCGGCGGCGCGGCCGTCGGCCTGGCGGAAGCGGTCGAGGTTCACGCCCGGGTGGACGACCGCGACCTTGCCGGGGTCGGCCTCGTAGTGGCGTACGAGTTCGTCGGCCTCTTCGGAGGTGTTGGCGATAAGGCGGTCGGCGGCGCGGACGATCTGGGTCTCACCGATGACGCGGGCGGCGGGCTCGGGGCTGTCGCCCTCGGCCAGGGCGGCGTTCTTGACCTTCGCCATGGTGTGCATGGCGTGCACCAGGGGCGCGCCCCAGCGTTCGGCGGCCAGCCAGCCGAC
Organism: uncultured Streptomyces sp.; assembly: GCA_946480485.1. The sequence continues at coordinate 3,879 of CAMLJW010000117.1, forward strand.
GTGGCCGGAGAGCCAGTAGTGCGAGTGCACCAGGTCGTAGTAGCCGGGGCGGTGGCCGGCCCAGGCCTGCATCACACCGTGCGTGAACGCGCAGAGCTGGGCGGGCAGGTCCTCCTTGGCAAGGCCTTCGTAGGGGCCGGAGTCGACATGGCGTACGAGAACGCCGGGCGCGAGCTCCACGGTGGGCGGCAGTGCGCCGGTGGTCGCGCGCGTGAAGATCTCGACCTCGATGTTGATCGCGGCGAGGCGCTGGGCCAACTCCACGATGTAGACGTTCATACCGCCGGCGTCGCCCATGCCGGGCTGGTGGAGCGGTGAGGTGTGCACGGAGAGCATCGCGACGCGGCGTGGCCTGCGGTGCAGCCTGAGCCTCGAGGGCGCCGCCGGGTGGCGACGCCCGAGCCTGCTCACGTACTGGCTCACGTGTCGTTCCTCCTTGCTGCGGGCCGGCCGGCCGGAGGGCCTGGGCACCCTCCACAGGCGGGAACGCCGGAGCCGCCCGCGCCATTTCCTCTTTGCCGAATCATTGCCCTTGATCGCCCAACCGTTCGAGCACCACCGTGTGGGGGCACAGCGCAGGAGCGACCGCCGCGCCCCCACCGAGCGGCGCTCGGCGACCGGCCGCCGATCGGGCCGCTTACCCTCTTGGGCATGACAGCCCGCGCAGCGACCCGCCCCGTGGGAACGGTGACGCGCGGGACCACCCATCCGAACCGGCTGCGGCGCATGGACCGCTGGATCGCGGCCGTCCACGGCGCCGAACTGCGCCGGGCCGGCGACCCCGTCGCGGTCGACCTCGGATACGGGGCCGCCCCCTGGACCGCGGTGGAGCTCCTCCAGCGACTGCGTACCGCCGCTCCACGCGCGCGCGTGGTCGGTGTCGAGATCGAACCGGCCCGGGTCGCGGCCGCGCGGCCGTACGAACGCGAGGGACTCGCCTTCCGGCACGGCGGCTTCGAGATCCCGCTCTCGGAGCGGCCGCTGCTGATCCGTGCGGCCAACGTGCTGCGCCAGTACGAGGAGGGGGAGGTCACCAAGGCGTGGGCACGGCTGTGCGCCCGCCTCGCACCGGCGTGCGCCAACGCGCGTGGTGGGCTCCTCGTCGAGGGGACGTGCGACGAGATCGGCCGTCGGCACGTCTGGGTCGCGCTGGGCCCGGAAGGGCCACGCACGGTCACCTTCGCCGCCCGCCTCGGCTCCCTGGACCGCCCCTCCGACCTCGCCGAGCGCCTCCCCAAGGCCCTCATCCACCGCAACGTCCCAGGCGAACCGGCGCACGCCTTCCTACGCGACTTCGACCGCGCCTGGGCGGCCGCCGCGCCGTACGCCTCGTACGGCGCCCGGCAGCGCTGGATCCGGGCCGTGCGCGACCTGAAGGCCGACTGGCCCGTGACGGACGGCGTGACGCGCTGGCGACAGGGTGAAGTGACCGTGCTGTGGGAGGCGTTGGCGCCACGGGCGTGACGGCGCACCGGAAGGCGTCGGCACCCCTACCGCGCCGCGGCCACTGGGAGCGGGGCGGAGTATGGGATGGGATGGGGCAAGCGGTTTTTGATCCCGTCTGGGCGGCGTCCGCTCCCGTCCGGCCTCTGCTCCCGTCCGGCCTCTGCTCCCGTCCGGCGATTGAGGACGTGCCCGTAGGGCGACAAACGTGTGCACTCCCAGACACTCACCTGAGGCATGACCTCACCGGGGTGACCTGCCCCACGTGACGCTCAGCAGGTTCCCGGAACCCTCTCAACCCCGGCGACGTGATGTTCGTCATTACCGGCCGAGCCAACCATGCCCAAAAGCGTTGCAGGTTGCGGCATATGACGGCGCTGTTTTCCGCACAGAGCACCTTTCGGCATTCCTTTGGAGCGGCAGCTGACGCTATGGTCCCCGTCGGTAGGTCGAGACCCCTTGCCCCACCGTGCCCTCGGGGGAGGGAAGGAACGAAGACGATGCCCGTACCCATACCGCGGCAGAGAGCGATCCCCGCCGTGGAAGGTGATCAGGCTCGCGCCGCATCCGCATCCGCACCCGGCGGTCCGGCCGACAGCGCTTCCGCCCCCGGCGACCCGTCCGATCGGACGCCGCGCTCGGCGGCGCGCGGCACCGGCAACGCCGCCGGTGCCGGCACCGGCCCGCTGACGCTGCTCGTGATCGAGGACGACCCGGTGGGCTCGCTGAGCGTCCCCCAGCTGCTCGACCCGGCCGGCAAGCCGATCCGGGTCCGTACCGCCCGCAACCTCACCGAGGCCGAGCGACTGCTCACCGACGACGTCCACTGCATCCTGCTCGACCTCGCGCTGCCCGCGCCGGGCCGGGCCGCCGAGGGGGACGACGAGCTGGTCACACTCAAACACGTGCTGCGGCTCGCACCCCGGCACGCCGTCCTCGCGCTCACCGCAGCCGGGCACGCCGAGCGCGGCCCGGAGGCGGTACGCGTCGGCGCCCAGGACTATCTCCTCCGCGACGAGCTGGACAGCCGGCTGCTGAGCCGGGCGATCCGTTACGCGGTGGAACGGAAGCGTTCCGAAACAACCGAGCGACGGCTCACCGAGTCCAAGCTGCGCGCCCAGGAGAACGCTCGCCTGGAGCGCGGTCTGCTGCCCACGCCCCTCCTGGAGGGCTCCTCACTGCGGTTCGCCGCGCGCTACCAGCCCGGCCGTTCGCGCGCACTGCTCGGCGGCGACTTCTACGACACGGTTCGCACCCCCGACGGCACCGTGCACGCCATGATCGGCGACGTCTGCGGGCACGGCCCCGACGAGGCGGCGCTCGGCGTGGAGCTGCGCATCGCCTGGCGCGCGTTGACGCTGGCCGGCCTGTGCGGCGACGACCTGCTGTCGACGCTCCAGCAGGTCCTGGAGCACGAGCGGGAGAACGACGAGATCTTCGCGACCCTCTGCACGGTGGACATCGCGCCGGACGGTCGCCGGGCGGGCCTGTGCCTGGCCGGGCACCCGTCTCCGCTGATCGCCCGCGCGGACCTCCTCCAAGCCGGGCCTCCCACCGCCCAACTGCTGCCGTACGAGAACGGCGGTCCCGCGCTCGGCCTGCTGCCGAACGCCCGCTGGCCGCGCCAGCAGCTGGAGCTGGGCGGCGCGTGGACTCTGATGCTCTACACGGACGGCCTGATCGAGGGTCGGATCGGCGAGGGCAAGGAGCGTCTGGGACAGGACGGGATGGTGGACATGGTCCGCCGCCGTCTGGCTCAGGGCCTGCGCGGCGAGGAACTGCTCCGGGCAGCGGTGAACGAGGCCCGGGACCTCAACGGCGGGGAGCTGACGGACGACGTGGCTGTGCTGTTGCTGGACCGCGCCGGCTGACCCGATGAGGGCATGGCAGGGGCCGAAGGCCGGCCGAGCTGAGGCGGGGGTTGGTCACCGGCCGCCGTTGTAGGGCCCGTACGGACCGTCGCTGCTGCTTCCGCCACGGCGTCCGCCCCCCGACACCTGCTTGAGCGCGGGCCGTACGTCCACGAAGAAGACAATCGTGGCGATGAGCCCGGCGATCTGCAGGAACAGGCTGGGCACCAGCAGGTTCACGGCCACCGTGACACCGAGGATGATCAACCAGAACATCTTGTTCTGCTTGTCCGCTGCCCGGTACACGACGTCGCGGGCCATCGCCGCGAGCACCAGCGCCACCACCGCGAGCACCAGCATGGCGAGGAAGAGCAGCGACATAAAGCCGCCGAATGCCGTCATCAGCACTGCGCCCACCACCCGTGTCGAGTCATCCCTTACGCCGTCACCGTACCCGGAGAACGGGTCGGGGGCTCCGATCGTGCCCGGAGCCCCCGACGGTTCTCGTGACGGCACGCCGCCGTTCACGCCTTACTTGCCGGGCGGCGTCGTCCTCTTGGCGGGGGACTTGCCGGCGGCCGTCGTCGTGGTCGTGGCCTTCTTGACCGCGGGCTTCTTCGCCGGCGCAGGATCGGCCTTGGCCACGGCGGGCTTCTCGTCCTTGACCTCGACCGGCTCAGGCTTCGGCTCGACGGCCACGGCCAGGTCCTCGATCTCCTCGGCGGCCTCGCCGCGCCAGGTCCTCACGGTCTGCTCGCCGTGCTCGGCGACCTTCTCGTACGTCTCGCGCGCCTTCACGGCGTACTCGGCGGCCACTCCGACACCGCGCAGGGCGATGTCCTGAGCGTTCTCACCGATCTTCTTCAGGTCGGTGTCGAGGATGCTGATGAACTCCGTGACCTTGGTCTGGATCGTCTCCTGCGCCTCCCTGGCGCGGGTTGCGGCCTTCTCCTGAACGGCGTTCGGGTCGATGCTGCGTACGGCCTCGATACGGGCCGGGGCCTCGGTGCGGAACTGCTCGACGATGCCGGGCACCTTCTTGGCCTGCTGGAAGGCCAGGTCGGCGGTGCCGGCGGCGAAGTAGAGCGGGGTCGGGTCGCTGAGGGTCTTACGCAGGTCGTCAGTGATGGCCATGGCGACGGTCCTCCTGGAATCGCGTGAGCATGAGGGTTTTCGTGACGGTGTGCGGTCTTGCTCCGCGGCCGGCGACGGTGCGGCTGCCCAGCCGAACGGGGCCAGGCTTTGGCGAGCCGGGTCAGCTCGCGGACTGCTGGTCGTGCGAATGGTGCGGGTCGTGCTGGGCCTTCTTTTTCTTCTTGTGCTGCTTGTTCTTCCTGTCCTGCTGGTCGTTCATGAGATCGCTATCGGCCTCGTTGCCGTCGGCCGTGCGGGCCTTGTCAACAGCGGCGTCCTGACCCTCCGCCAAGCCCTGAACATCCTCGACCGCCTTGATCTCGAACCCGTTCTCCTTTCGGAAGGACTCGTAGATCTGGAGCAGCACCTGCTTCTGCCGCTCGTTGAGCGTCGGGTCGGCGAGGATGACGGCACGCGTCTCCACCTCGTCCCGGTCCCGCTCGGCGTCGAGGATCCCGGCCCGCACGTACAGCGTCTCGGCGGAGATCCGCAGCGCCTTGGCGACCTGCTGCAACACCTCCGCGCTCGGCTTGCGCAGCCCGCGCTCGATCTGACTCAGATACGGATTGGACACCCCGGCGGCTTCGGCGAGCTGCCGCAGGCTCAGCTGCGCGTTACGCCTCTGCTCCCGCAGATACTCACCAAGATTGCCGACGTTGAGCGATGCCATGCCCCCACCCTGCACCACCCGTGCTAACTATTGCAAGCATCCGCTTGCGATAGTGCGCCACGCCACGCCCCCCAGGGCCGGGATCAAGATCAGTCATGTCCGTTCCCCGTCTATCTGCGGTTTCCCGCCAAGTCTGCAATGTGAGTCCCGTGAAGCCGTGGCGAGCTGTTGGTGCCGGTGCTCCCGCGCTTGGCAGTCAGGATGGCTGGACTTGGTCGAAGACGGCGAGGGCTTCGGCGGGGTCCGGGCTCACGAGGCGTTCCAGACCGGCTGTCGTAATCTTCGCCCACCTGCCGGCCCGTGCCCACATCTGTTCCTCGAAGGCGCGGACGGCCTCGTCCAGATCTCCAGGGCCGGTGGCGAGGGACTCGGCGAGTTCAGCGCCTTCCAGCATCGCGAGGTTCGCGCCCGCCCCCAAGGGGGGCATCAGGTGGGCGGCGTCGCCCAGGAGCGTCACCCCGGGGACGTGGGTCCAGGTGTGGGACACGGGCAGGACGTAGAAGGGGCGGTGGACGAAAGCGGTGCCGTGGCGGAGGAGTTCGAGGACGGGAGCGGCCCAGCCGTCGAACAGGGCCAGCAGGCTCGATCGCACGGCCTCGACATCGGCCAGGTCCAGGTTGGTGTGCCAGTCCAGCGGCGCGCGGAACTTGGCGTACACCTTGACGTGGCCGCCGCTGTTGCGCTGGGCGACGAGGGAGCGGTTCACGCCGTACACGGCCACGGAACCGGCGCCGATCAACCGGGCGAGGCCGGGGTGTCGGGTGTCGACGTCGTCGAGGGAGGTCTCGACCGAGGTGACGCCGGTGTAGTGCGGCGTCACCGACGAGACTGCTGGGCGGACTCGGGACCAGGCGCCGTCCGCGCCGACCACGAGGTCGAACGTCTCCTGTCGCCCGTCCGCGAAATGGACCAGTGCGCCGTCCCGGGTCCCCGGCACCACCTGCGTCACGCTCCGGCCCCACTGGACGTCGAGAGGGCCGAGCAGCAGGTCACGGAGTTGCCCGCGGTCGATCTCGGGATTGGCCCGGTCATCTGGACGGGGTCGCCAGTCGCGCAGGACGGTCCCGTCCGCGTCCAGGATGCGCATGGCCTGCCCCTCGGAGCGGGACAGCGGCTGGAACTCCGCCAGCAGCCCCGCCTTGTCCAGCGCGAGTTGGCCCAGCCCTTCGTGCAGGTCCAGCATGCCGCCCGGGGGGCGGGCGTCAGGGGCGGGATCGCGTTCGAGGACGGCGACGGGGTAGCCATGGCGGTGCAGGGCACGGGCGAAGGTAAGGCCGGCAGGGCCGCTCCCGACCACGGCGATACGATGTCTCATGTCGATACACTGTATTTCGACATCGCAATGCATCGCAACAGAACGGTGTGACCATGACTGTGTGGGACCGGCCGGAGCCGCCGGCTCGCCCCGTGCCGCTCGACCGGGAGCGGATCGTCGCCGCCGCCATCGCGCTGGCCGACGAGGGCGGGCTGGAGGCGGTGTCGTTGCGCAAGGTCGCCGCCCGGCTGAACGCCGGCCCGATGCGGCTGTACGGATACATCTCCACCAAGCAGGAGCTGTTCGACCTCATGGTGGACGAGGTCCAGGGCGAGATTCTCCCCGAGGAGCAGCCCGGTGACTGGCGGGAGGCGCTGCGCGTCCTCGCCCACCGCACCAGGCAGGCCGCTCTCCGTCACGAATGGCTGGCCGATCTGCTCGGCGGCCGCCCGACCCTGGGCCCGAACGGCCTCGCCGTGACCGAGGCCACGCTGGCCGCCCTCGACGGCCTCACCGACGTCGACACCGTCATGCGTGCCGTGGAGACTGTCAGCGCCTACTTCACCGGCGCGATCAGGCGCGAGATCGCGAACCTGCGGGCCGAGCGCGCCACGGGCCTGTCCAAGCGCGACTGGCAGCGCGCCTCCGGCCCCCATGTGACGAGGATGTTGGCCACGGGCCGCTTCCCGGCGCTGACCAAGGCCGTGTACGACGGCACAGACGTGGACGCCGAGACATCCTTCACGACCGGCCTGGACTGGGTCCTCGACGCCGTGGCCGCCAAACTCACCAGGCGGGTACGCTAATGGATACGAAAATACCTGGTCAATTACCCTATCGGCTCGGATGCCGTCCTACTGCATCTGGCGCGACAGCGTTGAGGGAACGCCTACTGCCGCTGCACCACCACATGCGTTCTTCGAGTCACCAAAATGAGCTGACCTGCGCGGATGCCACCGCGTGGCACTTGTACGGGCTGTGCTGCCTCCGACGGCGTCTCCCTTTTCAGGCGTCGTGACAGCCGGAGCGAAGAGCCACCGGTCCGCTGCGTGAGAGCGGGAAGGCCGCGGCGTATCGCGTCACTCCGGACGACTGGCGTGCGCGGGACTGGACGAGCCGGGAACAGCCTCGGGAAAATGCGTATATGCGAAACAACCGCTCAACGCCCCGAGGAGGTCGTGATCCCGCAGCGCCTCCGCCACCTCGCTCGGCTGCGCCGCGTTGGCGAACAGGATCGACGGGAAGAGTACGCGCAGCCCTGGACGTCGAGGTACTCGCCCGCGGCGCGCCGCGACGACGCTGAGCGCGGAAGCGGGGGTCGGCACTCATCGGTCGTGAAGCAGCTCAGGGCGACATAGCGACAGCTCGGTGAAGGAGCATCGCTCACTCACGACGAAGACGTCTGGGTGGCCAGTGCCGCGGCGGACGGTGTGCCTTACCTGGGCCGGCCGCATCCTGGCGTCACCGGTCACCGGTCACCGGTCACCGGGCACTGGCCACCGGCCAACGTTCGACGCGCGTGCGCCGGGCACGCCGTCGCCGTACCGCTGGTTCCGGATCCCCCCGCGCCGCATCCAGGTTGGCGCGAGGTGAACGAGACGCCCGACCGCGAGCCGATGCGCGACGGCCGCTGGCTGGTCTGGCGCCTCGGCCGGGCGCGCCGCGTGGCCGAGACCCAGAGGTTCCACGCTGCGCCGCATGGGCGGCGCAGCGCGCCCTCGGCGGGGGGCCGAGGCGAGAAGGAAACCAGACGTACGGACACCAGACGTACCGAAACCAGACGTACTGCTCGAGGCTTGGTCAGATCGAGCCAGGTGATCGGCGGAGACCGCGAAGGTGGCCCCGCGTAGCAGATGGAGACACGATGAGCATGGCCACGAGGACGGACACGCAGTCGCCCGCGCCGCACGTTGCCGACAGCCACGATCTGATCCGCGTGCACGGCGCGCGCGAGAACAACCTCAAGGACGTCAGCATCGAGATCCCGAAGCGCCGCCTGACGGTGTTCACCGGTGTCTCCGGCTCGGGCAAGAGCTCGCTGGTGTTCGACACGATCGCCGCGGAGTCGCAGCGGCTGATCAACGAGACCTACAGCGCCTTCGTG
>CAMLJW010000118.1 GCA_946480485.1 uncultured Streptomyces sp.
CGGACCACCGCGTCGGCTTCAAGGCGTACAACTTGGACCAGGTCCTGGACGGCGAGCTCGACGCCGTGATCCAGGCCTGCGTGGACGCGGACTCGGCCGCGAAGCTCGCCGCAGCCTGACGCACAACGACAACAGCTCAGCCCCGGAGGACCAGCGTGCAGCAACATATTGGGGGTCGACCCCCAAACCCCCGCAGCGTGTTGCTCGCTGAAGTGGCCCAGGCCACCCAGCGGTTGGCCGACGCCGGCGTGCCCTCGCCGCGCAACGACGCGGAGGAACTAGCCGCCTTCGTGCACGGCGTCAGGCGGGGCGAGCTGCACACCGTCAAGGACGCCGACTTCGATGCCCGGTACTGGGAGGTCATCGCGCGCCGTGAGGCCCGCGAGCCGCTCCAGCACATCACCGGGCGGACCTTCTTCCGGTATCTGGAACTCCAGGTCGGGCCAGGGGTGTTCGTGCCGCGTCCGGAGACAGAGTCGGTCGTCGGGTGGGCGATAGACGCCGTACGCGCGATGGACGTCGTCGAGCCGCTCATCGTCGACCTCTGTACGGGCTCCGGGGCCATCGCGCTCGCCATGGCGCAGGAGGTGCCGCGCTCCCGCGTACACGCCGTGGAGCTGTCCGAGGATGCGCTGCAGTGGACCCGTAAGAACGTCGAGGGATCCCGGGTCGACCTGCGTCAGGGAGACGCCCTGGACGCCTTCCACGACCTCGACGGCCAGGTGGACCTCGTGATCTCCAACCCGCCGTACATCCCGCTCACCGAATGGGAGTACGTGGCGCCCGAGGCCCGGGACTACGATCCCGGGCTCTCGCTGTTCTCCGGCGAGGACGGGCTCGACCTCATCCGCGGCCTGGAGCGCACCGCGCACCGGCTGCTGCGCCCCGGTGGCGTCGTCGTCGTCGAGCACGCCGACACCCAGGGCGGGCAGGTGCCGTGGATCTTCACCGAGGTGCGGGGCTGGGCCGACGCCGCAGACCACCCCGACCTCAACAACCGGCCGCGGTTCGCGACCGCACGCAGGGCGATGCCATGAGCACGCGTCCCAGGACCTCAAGCCAGCAGACTTCAAGCCAGCAGTACGTGTACGAGGAGGCTCGCTAACGATGGCACGGCGATACGACACCAACGACGCGACCAACCGCGCGACAGGTCTGCGTGAGGCCGCGTCCGCCGTCCGCCGGGGCGAGCTCGTGGTCCTCCCCACCGACACCGTGTACGGCGTGGGCGCCGACGCGTTCTCCTCGGAGGCCGTGTCCGACCTGCTGGAGGCCAAGGGCCGGGGCCGCACCATGCCTACGCCCGTTCTCATCGGCTCCCCGAACACGCTGCACGGACTGGTCACCGACTTCTCCGAGATGGCCTGGGAGCTCGTCGACGCGTTCTGGCCGGGCGCGCTGACCCTCGTCGCCAAGCACCAGCCGTCGCTCCAGTGGGACCTGGGGGACACCCGGGGCACCGTTGCCGTGCGCATGCCGCTGCACCCGGTGGCCATCGAGCTGCTGACCGAGGTCGGTCCCATGGCGGTGTCCTCGGCCAATCTGACCGGCCACCCGGCGCCGGAGAACTGCGACGCCGCCCAGGAGATGCTCGGCGACTCCGTCTCGGTCTACCTGGACGGCGGCCCGACCCCGGGCAACGTCCCCTCCTCGATCGTCGATGTCAGCCGCACGGTGCCCGTCCTGCTGCGCGCGGGCGCCCTGTCCGCGGAGGAGCTGAGGAAGGTCGTACCCGACCTCGAGGTGGGGAATTGACAGCCCCTGAAGCGGGGCGTGGCATAGGCACGGGGAACGCGGGGACTCACTGGGACGGGGCCTCGGGGGACTCGTTCCGCATCCTCCACGTCAGCACCGGCAACGTGTGCCGCTCGCCCATCACCGAGCGGCTGACCCGTCATGCCCTGGCGGACCGGCTCGGCGACCCCCTGTGGGGCGGCCTGATAGTGGAGAGCGCCGGCACCTGGGGCCACGAGGGCGCGCCCATGGAGGCCAACGCGGAGACCGTCCTCGCGGACTTCGGGGCGGATCCCTCCGGCTTTGTGGGTCGCGAATTGCTGGACGACCATGTGATCAGGGCCGACCTGGTGCTGACGGCCACCCGCGACCACCGGGCCCAGGTCATCTCCATGGGCCACTCCGCGGGCCTGCGCACCTTCACGCTCAAGGAGTTCACCCGCCTGGTGAAGGCCATAGACCCGGCGACACTCCCACCCCTGGACGACGGCGTGGTCGCCCGCGCCCGAGCGCTGGTGCGCGCCGCGGCAGCTCTACGCGGGTGGCTCCTGGCCCCGACGGCCGAGGCGGACGAGGTGTACGACCCCTACGGGGCGCCGTTGCCCTTTTTCCGTTCGGTGGGGGACGAGATCCACCAGGCCCTGGACCCGGTGGTGACGGCGTTGACCGGGTGGCCTGCGCGGGCCTGAGGCGGGGCGGTGCACCGGGGCCGCGGAGTACCGGGTTGGGTGTAACAGCGGGCGTAGTGGGGGCTGTGGTTCTACATTGGTGCCAGGGCCTGTCCCGAGTTTCGGGCTGAACCAGGAAGCGGGGCGTGATGCGTGCGATCGCAAGGCGCCGGAAGGTCCTGGGCGAGCGTGTGTGCCACGCCTCGCGAGCCCAGCCGAAAACCCAGAACAGGTACGGGTTCCCGCCGAGGTCCGGAGTCCTCCATGGTGGTCACGCATACGCTTGAAGGCCTGCCACCGTCCGATGTGCTCGGTCGGCAGGATCCCGAGCTGGCCGAGATCCTTGTCGGGGAACTGGACCGGCAGTCGGCGACGCTTCAGCTGATCGCCGCCGAGAACTTCACCTCGCCCGCCGTACTCGCGGCTCTGGGCTCGCCGCTCGCGAACAAGTACGCCGAGGGATATCCCGGCGCCCGGCATCACGGCGGGTGCGAGATCGTCGACGTTGCCGAGCGCATCGCCGTCGAGCGCGCCAAGGCCCTCTTCGGTGCCGAGCACGCCAATGTGCAGCCCCACTCCGGGTCCTCGGCCGTGCTCGCCGCGTACGCGGCCCTGCTGCGGCCCGGTGACACCGTCCTCGCGATGGGCCTCCCGCACGGCGGCCACCTCACACACGGCTCGCCCGCCAACTTCTCGGGCCGCTGGTTCGACTTCGTCGGCTACGGCGTCGACCCCGAGAGCGGGCTCATCGACTACGACCAGGTGCTCGCGCTCGCCCGCACCCGCCGCCCGAAGGCTGTCGTGTGCGGGTCCATCTCCTACCCGAGACACCTCGACTACGGCGCCTTCCGGGACGTGGCCGACGAGGTGGGCGCGTACCTCATCGCCGACGCCGCCCATCCCATCGGGCTGGTCGCCGGGGGAGCGGCGCCCAGCCCGGTGCCGTACGCCGACATCGTCTGCGCGACCACGCACAAGGTGCTGCGCGGCCCGCGTGGCGGCATGCTGCTGTGCGGCGCGGAGCTGGCCGAGCGCGTCGACCGTGCCGTCTTCCCGTTCACCCAGGGCGGTGCCCAGATGCACACGATCGCCGCCAAGGCCGTCGCGTTCGGCGAGGCGGCGACGCCGGCCTTCACCGCGTACGCCCATCAGGTGGTCGTGAACGCCCGAGCCCTCGCGCGGGGCCTGGCCGCCGGAGGGCTCACGGTCACCACGGGTGGCACCGACACCCACCTGTTGACCGTCGACCCGGCCCCGCTCGGCCTGGACGGCCGCACCGGCCGCGGACGCCTGGCCGCCGCCGGAATGGTCCTCGACACCTGCGCGCTGCCCCACCCGGACGTGCGCGGACTGCGCCTGGGCACGGCCGCCGTCACCACACAGGGCATGGGCGAGGCCGAAATGGCCCGGATCGCCGTGCTGTTCACCGAGGCGCTGCGGGATGAACAGGCGGGGCGCCGGGTGCGTGAGGAAGTGCGGGACCTGACCGGTGGATTTCCGCCGTATCCCGGCCAGGGCCTGTTCTGAGTTTCGGGCCGGACCAAGGGAGCGGGGCGTGGTGCGTACCGTCGCAAGGCGCCGGAAGGCTCTGGTGGCGGAGCCACGAGGATCTTCCGGCGCCGCGGTGAGCGTGTGTGCCACGCCCCGCGAGCCCGGCCGGAAACTCAGCCCTGGGGCGGGCTGGGCGCGGACGTGTGCACAGCCACTCGTGCAACCATCGGCTCTACCCGGAAGTCCCTCAACCATAGGCATTCCAAGCCAGTGCCCCGACAGGCAACGTTCGCCCCGTCGCTACGCCACGCACTCTCGCGCACCGGCCGAAAGCCCAAGTACGTTCCGTACGAGGACTTCCAGCCGGAATGTCGGGAGCACGCACCGGACGCCGCTCTGTGCCGGGCAAGCGTTACCGGCCGAGGCACTAGGGTGTGGGGCTGAGATGGCCAGCGAGATCTGTGGGGAAGCCAGTGCGTGAATACCTCCTGACGCTCTGCATCACGGCCGCGGTGACGTACCTGTTGACCGGACCGGTGCGGAAATTCGCGATCGTGGCGGGGGCGATGCCGGAGATCCGGGCACGGGACGTGCACCGGGAACCCACGCCGCGGCTCGGCGGAATCGCGATGTTCTTCGGACTGTGCGCCGGCCTCCTGGTCGCCGATCACCTGACGAACCTCAGCGAGGTGTTCGAGAACAACGAGCCCCGCGCGCTGCTCTCCGGCGCCGCCCTGATCTGGCTGATCGGCGTTTTGGACGACAAGTTTGAGATCGACGCCCTCATCAAGCTCGGCGGCCAGATGATCGCCGCCGGTGTCATGGTGATGCAGGGCCTGACGATCCTGTGGCTGCCGGTGCCGGGAGTCGGCTCCGTCTCGCTGACCCAGTGGCAGGGCACGCTGCTGACCGTCGCGCTCGTCGTCATCACCATCAACGCCGTGAACTTCGTCGATGGCCTCGACGGTCTCGCCGGCGGCATGGTGTGCATCGCATCCGCGGCGTTCTTCATGTACGCGTACCGCATCTGGTACGGCTACGGGCTCGAGTCCGCCGCACCCGCGACCCTGTTCTCCGCGATCCTCATGGGCATGTGCATCGGCTTCCTGCCGCACAACATGCACCCGGCCCGCATCTTCATGGGCGACTCGGGCTCGATGCTCATCGGCCTCGTGCTCGCGGCCGGCGCCATCTCCATCACCGGGCAGGTCGACCCCGACGCGATGAACCTGTTCGCGGGTTCCGAGAAGGAGGCCGTGCACCAGACGGTGCCGGTCTACATCCCGCTGCTGCTGCCGCTGACGATCATCGCCGTCCCGGCAGCCGACCTGGTGCTCGCCATCGTGCGGCGCACCTGGCGGGGACAGTCTCCGTTCGCCGCCGACCGCGGGCATCTGCACCACCGCCTGCTGGAGATCGGGCACTCGCACAGCCGGGCTGTGCTCATCATGTACTTCTGGTCGGCCCTGATCGCCTTCGGTGCTCTCGCCTACTCGGTGAACTCGGGGGCCATGTGGATCGTGCTCGGTATCGTGGCGCTCAGCGCGGTGGGTCTCGTCCTGCTCCTGCTGCCGCGGTTCGCCCCGAGCGCTCCGCGCTGGGCCGAGCGCTTCGTGCCGCCGCGCTACCGCCGCCGGCGGCGGATCGCCGAGGAGGCGGATGCGGCGGCGGAGGCAGAGGCGGTCGGGGAGGTCGGGGATACCGCGGTTGCTGCTGTGGCGGCGTCCTCGGCCACGAGCGGCGGGGGCGATCTGGGCGACCGGAGCGGTTTCGAAAGTCAGGGCGAGGTGGTCGACGGGGGACGTCGTACTCCGGTGGCCGTCGGTGTCTCAGGAGTCAATGGGGCGACGGCTGTTGGCGCCCGTTCGCGCCTTCTGGAAGGCACCAGGCCGGATCGTCACGCTGACGCAAGGTAAGAGTCTTACCTGAGCGTGAAGCGTAAAAACGTCCCAATACCAGAAAAAATGCCGCAGCGGGTGTGCAAACGTGCATGCTCACTCTCACGCGTGACGACGAGCACACCAACCAGGTAAAGACCTCATCAAATAGTTTGTGATACGGTTCACGAGAACCCGGGACAGAGCCGAAGGGCCGCAGTGCGACGGTTCATAGGCGTGAGGTTCTCTCTCGGCCCGGGGATTACGCTCGTCCATGACGACACCTGCCCCCCTCAGTAAGCGGAGTTGCCGCCATGCCGTCCAATGACGCCCGGATTCTCCTTCAGGCCGCCGTGCCCACGGCTGCCGTCGGCGCGACTGCCGCCGTCGTCAGTGGTGTGGTCGCTGGGGGCAAGGGGGTGATCGGGGCCATCGTGGCGACGCTGGTCGTGATCCTCTTCATGGGCTTGGGGCTGTATGTTCTGCAGCGCACGGCCATATCGCTTCCGCATCTTTTCCAGGCGATGGGTCTGATGCTCTATACGGCACAGATTCTGCTGCTGTTCATGTTCGTCGCCGCCTTCAAGGACACGACACTGTTCAACCCCAGGGCCTTCGCGTTCACGTTGGTCGCCGCCACGCTTGCGTGGATCGGCAGCCAGGCCCGTGCTCAGATGAAGGCCAAGATCCTCTACGTCGAGCCCGATTCTTCGAAGGGCGACAAGCCCGAAAAGACCGGGCACTCGTCGTGAAGGGTGGGGCCGGGATAAGTGCGCGTAATAGATCCTGCTATCGTCCGGTGCCAACTGCGGCATCGCGGACGCGGGCATCTGAGCTGACGCCTGCTCTAGTGCGAGGCTCAATGCCCGACTGCCGCCCCCACATCCGTAACACCAGTCCAGTGCCGAACCGCGGCTGCGCGCCGCGCCGACACAACGAGGTTGCCGTACCTATGCGTCACGCCGAAGGAGCCCGCGGTGAGTGCTGAACAGACCGAGCTCGCCTTTGACTGGAGCTGTCGGATCATGTCCGACAACGGCTGCGGCTTCCCGGCTCCGGGCCTGCACTCGTTCCTCTTCAAGCCGATGGCCGAGGTCGGCGGGTTCGAGTTCAACAAGGTGATGCTGCTCGCGCTCGTCACCACCGTCCTGATCGTCGCTTTCTTCTGGGCGGCTTTCGGGAGGGCGACGGTTGTCCCGGGCAAGCTGCAGATGGTCGGCGAGGCCGGTTACGACTTCGTGCGCCGCAGCATCGTCTACGAGACCCTCGGCAAGCGGGAGGGCGAGAAGTACGTACCGCTGATGGTCTCGCTGTTCTTCTTCATCTGGATCATGAACATCTGGTCCGTGATTCCGCTGGCCCAGTTCCCGGTCTCGTCGATCATCGCGTTCCCGATGGTGCTGGCCCTCGTCGTGTACGTCGTCTGGGTCTCGCTGACCTTCAAGAAGCACGGCTTCGTCGGCTTCTTCAAAAACGTCACCGGCTACGACAAGTCGCTGGGCTGGGTACTGCCGCTGGTCATGGTCATCGAGTTCTTCTCGAACCTGCTCGTTCGGCCGTTCACGCACGCTGTGCGACTGTTCGCCAACATGTTCGCCGGACACCTGATGCTGGTGATGTTCACCGTCGCCTCCTGGTACCTGCTCAACAGCTGGATGATTCCGGCCGCCGGTGTCTCCTTCGTCATGACCATGATCATGATCCTCTTCGAGCTCTTCGTGCAGGCCGTCCAGGCGTTCGTCTTCGTCCTCCTCGCCTGCTCCTACATCCAGGGCGCTCTCGCCGAGCACCACTGAGCCGCGCCGCCCCGCCAACCCCAAGAACGTTCCGGTGGCCAACACCCGCCGGTCCATGAAAGAGAAGGAAGAATCAGCATGGCTGCCCTTGAGACCCTCGCCGCCGTCGAAGGCAACATCGGTTCCCTCGGCTACGGCCTCGCCGCCATCGGCCCCGGCGTCGGCGTCGGCATCATCTTCGGTAACGGCACGCAGGCCCTCGCCCGCCAGCCCGAGGCCGCCGGCCTGATCCGCACCAACCAGATCCTCGGCTTCGCCTTCTGTGAGGCGCTCGCCCTCATCGGCATCGTCATGCCGTTCGTCTACGGATGACGAACCCTGACGAGCAAACCCTTTAACGGAAGGCACTGATGTGATCGCCAGTCTGCTACAGCTGTCGGCCGCGGAGGAGCAGAACCCGCTCGTCCCGCCGGGTCCCGAGCTGCTCGTCGGCACCATCGCCTTCGCCATCGTGTTCTTCTTCTTCTGGAAGAAGCTCCTCCCGAACATCAACAAGGTTCTGGACGAGCGCCGCGCGGCGATCGAGGGCGGTATCGAAGAGGCCGACGCCATGAAGGTCGAGGCCCAGAGCGTGCTCGAGCAGTACAAGGCTCAGCTCGCCGAGGCCCGGCACGAGGCCGCGCGTCTGCGCCAGGAGGCGCAGGAGCAGGGCGCCGCGCTCATCGCCGACATGCGTGCGGAAGGCCAGCGGCAGCGTGAGGAGATCGTCGTCGCCGGTCACACTCAGATCGCGGCCGACCGCAAGGCCGCCGCGTCCGCGCTGCGCCAGGACGTGGGCAAGCTCGCCACCGACCTGGCCGGCAAGCTCGTCGGCGAGTCCCTCGAGGACCACGCGCGCCAGAGCCGCACGATCGACCGCTTCCTCGACGGCCTCGAAGAGACCGCGACGCAGGCCGAGGCGGCTCGATGACAGCGCACGGAGCGAGCCGCGAGGCAACCGCCGCCGCCCGTGAGCGTCTGGACGCGCTGACGGACAGCACGGCCGTGGACGCGCTCGCGCTCGCCGACGAGCTGGCCGCCGTCACCGCGCTGCTCGACCGCGAGGTGTCGCTGCGTCGGGTCCTCACCGACCCGGCGCAGGCCGGCGAGGCGAAGGCCGGGCTGGCCGGGCGGCTGTTCGGCGGACAGGTCAGCGGCCCGACCGCCGACCTGGTGTCCGGCATGGTGCGTTCCCGCTGGTCGCAGCCGCGTGACCTGGTGGACGCGATCGAGGAGCTGGCGAACACGGCAGACCTCACCGCCGCCCAGAGGGCGGGCGCACTCGACGACGTGGAGGACGAGCTCTTCCGGTTCGGCCGGATCGTCTCTTCGAACACCGAGCTGCGCGCAGCGCTGACGAACCGCGCCGCCGGCACCGCGGCCAAGAGCGAGCTGCTGCGCAGCCTGCTCGGCGGCCGGACAGGCGTCGGCACCGAGCGGTTGGTCACACGTCTTGTGACCGCGCCGCGGGGACGTAGCCTGGAGGCGGGACTCGAGTCCCTGTCCAAGCTCGCCGCCGGGCGCCGAGACCGCATGGTCGCCGTCGTCACCTCGGCGGTCCCGCTGAGTGACCCGCAGAAGCAGCGCCTGGGCGCCGCCCTCGCGAAGCTCTACGGCCGCACGATGCACCTCAACCTCGATGTGGACCCCGAGGTCCTCGGCGGGATCCGGGTGCAGGTCGGTGACGAGGTCATCAACGGTTCCATCGCGGACCGGCTTGAGGACGCGAGCCGCCGCATGG
Source organism: uncultured Streptomyces sp. (assembly GCA_946480485.1). The sequence continues at coordinate 9,287 of CAMLJW010000118.1, forward strand.
CGGACTAGCGGCAACTCAATACTCGTATCAACACACGTACACAAGCAGTACTTACGGCCCTGGTTGGGCCGTGCAGAGGATTCCTGGGGGCCCGCGGCGCAGCCGCTGAGGGAAACAGCCCCAGACCCCCCAAGAAAACTTCGGGCCCAACAAGGAGAGCAGGGAACCCAGATGGCGGAGCTCACGATCCGGCCGGAGGAGATCCGGGACGCGCTGGAGAACTTTGTCCAGGCGTACAAGCCGGACGCGGCCTCGCGCGAGGAGGTCGGTACGGTCACCCTTGCCGGCGACGGCATCGCGAAGGTCGAGGGCCTGCCCTCGGCCATGGCCAACGAACTGCTGAAGTTCGAGGACGGCACCCTCGGCCTCGCGCTCAACCTGGAAGAGCGCGAGATCGGCGCCATCGTCCTCGGTGAGTTCAGCGGCATCGAGGAGGGCCAGCCGGTCAGCCGTACCGGCGAGGTCCTGTCCGTGGCCGTCGGAGAGGGCTACCTCGGCCGCGTCGTCGACCCGCTCGGCAACGCGATCGACGGCCTCGGCGAGATCGAGACGTCCGGCCGCCGCGCCCTTGAACTGCAGGCCCCCACGGTCATGCAGCGCAAGTCGGTGCACGAGCCGATGGAGACCGGCTACAAGGCCGTCGACGCGATGACGCCGATCGGCCGCGGTCAGCGTCAGCTGATCATCGGTGACCGTCAGACCGGCAAGACCGCCCTGGCCGTCGACACGATCATCAACCAGCGCGACAACTGGCGCACGGGCGACCCGAAGAAGCAGGTCCGCTGCATCTACGTCGCCATCGGTCAGAAGGGCTCGACCATCGCCTCCGTGCGTGGTGCCCTCGAAGAGGCCGGCGCCCTGGAGTACACGACCATCGTCGCCGCCCCGGCGTCCGACCCGGCCGGCTTCAAGTTCCTGGCGCCGTACACCGGTTCGGCCATCGGCCAGCAGTGGATGTACGAGGGCAAGCACGTCCTCATCATCTTCGACGACCTCTCGAAGCAGGCCGACGCCTACCGCGCCGTGTCCCTGCTGCTCCGCCGTCCGCCGGGGCGCGAGGCCTACCCCGGTGACGTCTTCTACCTGCACTCCCGTCTGCTGGAGCGCTGCGCGAAGCTGTCCGACGACATGGGCGCGGGCTCGATGACCGGTCTGCCGATCGTCGAGACGAAGGCCAACGACGTCTCGGCGTTCATCCCGACCAACGTCATCTCCATCACCGACGGCCAGTGCTTCCTGGAGTCGGACCTGTTCAACGCCGGTCAGCGCCCCGCGCTGAACGTCGGTATCTCCGTCTCCCGAGTCGGTGGTTCCGCGCAGCACAAGGCGATCCGCCAGGTCTCCGGCCGACTGCGCGTCGACCTCGCCCAGTTCCGTGAGCTGGAGGCGTTCGCCGCCTTCGGTTCCGACCTGGACGCCGCGTCGAAGTCGCAGCTGGAACGCGGTCAGCGCATGGTCGAGCTGCTCAAGCAGCCGCAGTACCAGCCGATGGCCACCGAGGACCAGGTCATCTCCATCTGGGCCGGCACCACCGGCAAGATGGACGAGGTGCCGGTCGCCGACGTCCGCCGCTTCGAGAAGGAGCTGCTGGACTACCTGCACCGCAAGGAGCAGGGCCTGCTGACCTCCATCAAGGAGGGCGGCAAGATGTCGGACGACACCCTCACGGCCATGGCCGACGCCATCGCGGACTTCAAGAAGCAGTTCGAGACCTCGGACGGGAAGCTTCTCGGCGAGGACGCTCCGGCTGCCGCCAAGTGACGTAAGGAAGGGACCTGACTCATGGGAGCCCAGCTCCGGGTCTACAAGCGTCGCATCCGATCCGTCACCGCGACCAAGAAGATCACGAAGGCGATGGAGATGATCGCCGCCTCGCGCGTCGTCAAGGCACAGCGCAAGGTGACGGCCTCCACGCCGTACGCGACCGAGCTCACGCGCGCGGTCACGGCTGTCGGGACGGGTTCGAACACCAAGCACCCGCTGACGACGGAGACGGAGTCGGCGACCCGCGCCGCGGTGCTGCTCCTCACGAGCGACCGCGGGCTGGCCGGCGCCTTCAACTCCAACGCGATCAAGGCGGCGGAGCAGCTGACCGCGCGTCTGGAGACCGAGGGCAAGGAGGTCGACGTGTACATCGTCGGCCGCCGCGGTGTGGCCCACTACAACTTCCGTGAGCGCGAGATCACGGAGCAGTGGACCGGCTTCACCGACGAGCCCTCGTACGCGGATGCGAAGAAGGTCGCGGGCCCGCTGATCGAGTCCATCGAGAAGGAGACGGCGGACGGCGGCGTGGACGAACTCCACATCGTCTACACCGAGTTCGTCTCGATGATGACGCAGACGGCGGTCGACAACCGCCTGCTGCCGCTTCGCCTCGAAGAGGTGGCGGCGGAGTCTCACGCCAAGGACGAGATTCTTCCGCTGTACGACTTCGAGCCGTCGGCGGAGGACGTCCTCGACGCCCTGCTGCCGCGCTATGTCGAGAGCCGTATCTACAACGCGATGCTCCAGTCGGCCGCTTCCAAGCACGCCGCCACGCGCCGCGCGATGAAGTCGGCGACCGACAACGCGGGCGAGCTGATCAACACGCTCTCCCGACTTGCCAACGCGGCCCGCCAGGCCGAAATCACCCAGGAAATCAGCGAGATCGTCGGTGGCGCCAGCGCCCTGGCCGACGCGACCGCGGGGAGTGACAAGTAATGACGACCACTGTTGATACGGCCGTTGCCACGGGCCGCGTCGCCCGGGTCATCGGCCCGGTCGTCGACGTGGAGTTCCCCGTCGACGCGATGCCGGAGATCTACAACGCCCTGCACGTCGAGGTCGCCGACCCGGCGAACGAGGGCGAGAAGAAGACGCTGACCCTGGAGGTCGCCCAGCACCTGGGTGACGGTCTGGTCCGCACCATCTCGATGCAGCCCACCGACGGTCTGGTCCGCCAGGCCACGGTGACCGACACGGGCTCGGGCATCAGCGTCCCCGTCGGCGACTTCACCAAGGGCAAGGTGTTCAACACCCTCGGTGAGGTGCTGAACGTCGACGAGA
>CAMLJW010000119.1 GCA_946480485.1 uncultured Streptomyces sp.
GCGGCGAAGACCTCGTCGCGCGGCGGGTAGACGGGGCCCTTCTCGCGCTCCTCCTCGACGAACTCGGTGAGCTCCTTGAAGTAGGGCTTCTGCAGCTCTTCGCCCAGGACGCCGCGCCAGGACTCGGGCAGCATGGCGGTGTCGGTCACGTCAACTTCCTCCGTTGTGCGCTTGCTTCACGGCCGCAGCGTGCGTTCGGCCGTGGACGGCCGCGCAGGGCGCGGCCGTCTTCAGAGCACAGAACCTACAGGCGCCCACTGACAATGGGGCCCGAGGACGGGGCTACCAGCTGGTCTTCCGGTACAGCTCCCATAGCGTCATAATCGTCGCCCGGTCGATGGCCTGCTCGGCACCGCCGATCTCTTCGTTCGCGACCACGTACTGCTTGGCCTGCCACAGCGGCAGCAGCCGCGCGTCGTCGACGAGGATCTGCTGGGCCTTTTTGAACTGGGTGGCCACCGCGCCACGGTCGCTCTCACGGCGGGACTCGGGGATCAGTTTGCCCGTGATCTCGGGTGCCTCGTACGGGGTACCGAGCGCGTTGTTCTTGCCCACGAACGGTGCGATGAAGTTGTCGGCATCGGGGAAGTCGGGGTTCCAGCCGCGTCCGAACACCTGGTACTCGCCCTTCTGGTAGCCCGCCACGTACGTCTTCCAGGGGCGGCTCCTGAGCGTGACGGTGAACAGGTCGGAGGCCTCGAGCTGCCGCTTCAGCTCCTCGAAGGCCGGCTTGGTCTGGGAGCCGTAGCGGTCGGTGGTGTACCAGAGGGTGAGCGGGACGCGTTCGGTGATGCCCGCGTCCGTGAGTATCTGCTTGGCCTTGTCCGCGCTGGGTTTCCCGAATTGGTCGAAGAAGCCCGAACTGTGGCCGACCAGGCCACTGGGGATCATGGAGTACAGCGGCTCGACGGTGTCCTTGTAGATGTTGTGGGCGAGTGCCGGGCGGTCGACGACCTGGGCGACCGCCTTGCGGACCGCGGGCTTCTTGGCCCATGGATCCCGTGGGTTGAACACGAGGTAGCTGATCTCGGTGGCCGGGTACTCGAGGAGTTGGAGTCCCTGCCTGTCGCCGTCTGTCTCGATGTCCAGGATGTCCGAGGCGCCGAGACCACGGTAGACGGCATCGATCTGCTTGGCCTTGAGGGCGGCAAGCTCCTTGGACGAATCCTGGAAGTAGCGGATGGTGACGGCGCTGTTCTTGGGGTCCGCGATGCCCTTGTATTTGTCGTTGCGAACGAGTTTGGCCTGCTTGCCCTCCTCGTAGGAAGCCAGGCGGTACGGCCCCGAGCCTGAGACCTCACAGTCCTTGCAGAGCTCGTCCGCGGGGTACTCGTCGGGGTCCACGATCGACATGGCGGGCGTGGACAGCACGTAGGGGAAGGTGGCGTCGGGCTGGTTGAGGTGGAAGACGACCTCACGGTCGTTCTTCACCTGCACCCGGGACAGGGTTCCCAGCAGGCCGGCGGGGCCGCCGTTGACGTTGATCTTCTTGATCCGGTCGATGGAGTGCTTGACGGCGCCGGCGTCCAGCGGGTGCCCGTCGGAGAACTGCAGGCCCTCGCGCAGCGTGCACTTGTACACCGTGCTCGCGGCGTTCGTGAACTCACAGCTCTGGGCAGCGTCGGGCTCGGGCTTGGACGAACCTGTGGGGATGTTCAGCAGGGTCTGGTGGACGTTACGGAACAGCTCCCAGGAGTTGTCCCAGGAGGCCGCCGGATCCAGTGTGCTGGGCGCGCTGGTCGTTCCCACGACGATCGGCTTCTCGTCGTTGGAGGATTCCGAGGAGAAGAGACCGCATCCGGCGACCAGCGCTATGGACATGACCGCCCCCAGCTGACGCAGGTATCTGTCCCGCTTGAACACGCGCACCATCCTCGATCGGCGATACCACAAGCGTGGCCAGACGATACCGCAGTGCCCGGTCGCTCGACCCGCCGCCCTGGCAGGCACCTGATCAGCGCGTACGCCTGTGGTGGGGCAGCGTTTCCGATCTCTGCGCGGTTTTCGCCGGCGGGCGCCCCGCGGGGTGGCGGGCGGTTTCTGCCCGGCCGCGCGGGCGCCCGCCACCGTCGTCAGCCGACGCCGGCGTTGAGGAGGATGCCGCCGTCCACCACGAGGGTCTGCCCGGTGATCCAGTCCGACTGCTCCGAGGTCAGGAACGCGGCGGCACCGCCGATGTCCGACGGCACGCCGAGCCGGCCGAGCGGGTAGGCCGCGGCCACCTCCGCCTCGCGTCCCTCGTACAGAGCCTTGGCGAACTGGGTCTTGACCACGGCCGGGGCGATCGCGTTGACCCGCACCCGGGGCGCGAACTCTTGCGCCAGTTGCAGGGTCAGGTTGATCATCGCGGCCTTGCTGACGCCGTACGCGCCGATGAAGGGCGAGGCCGAGACCCCGGCGACGGAGGAGATGTTGACGATCGCACCGCCGTTCTCGCTCTGCCAGGCCTTCCATGTCCGCTGGGCGAATCCGAGCGCCGAGATCACATTGGTCTCGAAGAGCCTGCGGGCGACCTTGAGGTCCAGCTCGGCGATCGGGGCGAAGACCGGGTTCGTACCAGCGTTGTTGACCAGGAAGTCGACGCGACCGAAGGCCTCCATGGTGCGCTCGACGGCGATGGCCTGGTGGGCCTCGTCGTGGGCCTTGCCCGCGACGCCGATGACACGGTCGGCGCCGAACTTCTCGACAGCTTCCTTCAGTGCTTCCTCGTTGCGGCCGGTGATGCACACCCGGTCACCGCGGGCGAGCAGCGCCTCGGCGACGCCGTGGCCGATGCCGCGGCTCGCGCCGGTGACGAGCGCGACCTTGCCCGAGAGTTCCACCGTGGTCATGTCCCTTTTCCCCAGCCCTACTCGAGCGGTCCACCGGCAACGTACAGCACCTGACCGGAGACGAATCCGGCGTCGTCACCCGCGAAGAAGGCGATCGCGTTCGCGATGTCGTCCGGCTTGCCGACACGCTGTACGGGGATCTGGGTCGCGGCGGCGGCCTGGAACTCCTCGAAGCCCATGCCGACGCGCTCCGCGGTGGCCCTGGTCATCTCGGTGACGATGAAGCCGGGCGCCACGGCGTTCGCGGTGACGCCGAACTTGCCGAGCTCGTGCGCGAGCGTCTTGGTGAAGCCCTGCAGACCGGCCTTGGCGGCGGAGTAGTTGGCCTGGCCGCGGTTGCCGAGCGCCGAGGACGAGGAGAGGTTGACGACCCGGCCGAACTTGGCGTCCACCATGTACTTCTGGACGGCGCGCGTCATCAGGAAGGCGCCGCGCAGGTGCACGTTCATGACCGTGTCCCAGTCGGAGGCGCTCATCTTGAAGAGAAGGTTGTCGCGCAGCACGCCCGCGTTGTTCACCAAAATCGTCGGCGCGCCGAGCTCCTCGGCGATCCGCGTCACGGCGGCCTCGACCCGGGCCTCGTCGGAGACGTCGCAGCCGACGGCGACGGCCTTGCCGCCGGCGGAGGTGATCTTCTCCACGGTGTCCTTGCACGCGGCCTCGTCGAGATCGATCACCGCGACGGCCCGCCCCTCGGCAGCCAGTCGTACGGCGGTCGCGGCACCGATGCCGCGCGCGGCACCGGTGACCACGGCGACGCGCTGTTCAGTGGTGGACAATTGCTGGTCCTCCTCGCTCTTGAAAAGTCTGCGGCCCACGATACGCCCCTGAGATGAGCGACCGCTTAGCACCCTTGGCGGACGTGACGCTAGGAGCCCGGGCACGCGGTGTCAACGCCACAACGCGCAGACGCGCGGGAGTGATCCATCACCGCGCCGGCAGGTCGAGCAGCCGCTCGAACTCGGCCGGCCACGAAGGAGTACGCACGGCAGTGCACGAGCATGCCCTCGGCCTGCGAGTGAACGTACTCAGCGACGTACAGGTGGATGGGCTCCGTCGCCGATCTTGTGACGCGGCCGATTCAGTGCCTTTGGGTACGCGGGAAGGCGGTGCGGCGAAGCCGGCTCAGTAGCGGTAATCGGGCCAGTGCGGGTCCTCCCAGCGAGCGGGACCGGTGAGTCCCATGAGCCGTATCCGGTGAAGCCGTTCCTCGGGAACGTCCTGGGCTCGCAGCCGCGCAGGGGCGTGGCGGACCAGCCAGGCCGCGAGCTCGGCGCGCAGGGCGTCTGCGTTGTCCCACGCGTCCCATGGAAGTTGGTCTTCCAGCAAGTCGGACTCCCAGTGGGCTGCCGCTTCGGCCAGGTGCCGGTCGGACACGCGGTGATCGAGTGCCTCCCAGGTGCTGAGCCACGGGCCGAGCGTGCCGGAAGCCTCGGCGCACAGCGCGAGGACCTCATACACAGGGACAGCGGGATCCGGGTCGGTGAGGCTGTAGGCCCACCAGGCATGCAGGAACTCGCGCACCGCCGCGCTCCGGGGCGCAGGCCACTGCCGCCAGTGACCACGAGCAAACGAACGTCCGACCTCATCCATACCGAACATGGGTTCCACGAGGCCGCTGACCAGCGCCCTGGCGAACTGAGGCAGGATACGGCGCAGCACCGCGCCGTGATCGTTCCAGTCGCCGGCATACCAGGTGCGATGCAGAAGATCCGGGTCGAGCTCCACGTCCGGGACCTTCAATTGCGCAAGCTCTTCTGCACTGCCCCAGTGGCATGCGCACTGGTTCTCGTCGCCGCGGGCGGTCATACCGCGAAACGTGACGGCCAAGCCGTCCAGAGCACGGTCGAGTCGCAGTCGTGCGGGAGTGTCGTCGAGGTTCATCGTTGTCGGCACAGCCTCACGGGGACTCCGGGTGGCTACCGCCAACCGAAGGTCGAAACGCTACCACTCCCCCGCTCATCCGTACGCGGCGGGGGACGTTCACACGTACGCCGACATCGCCGAAACCGCCCGCCACCGCCGGTCTTCGCCACCATCGACGTGCCCGCGCAACTGGCCGCCCACCTCGCACTGCTGACCGCCACGACACCGACCCGGTCGCCGACCGCGTAGGCAAACACGGGCAGCCCCGGCAGGAGCGTGACGGGCACCATCACACCGCCCGCCTGCCTGACGTCGCCACTGGTCGTCTTGTCCTGCGGCCGTTCATCCCGAACGTCCCGGGAACTCCGGCCGGGCAAAGAGCAGACGTAAGGCACGTCTCGGCCCGCCGTGGCGGCGTCCGGCATCCGTCCGGAGGAACTTCCTTCGCCTTAGCCGTTGCAATGCCCTGCGCCGGACGGCTTGGAGGCGATCCTGCAGTCCTGCCCGAGCGAGCCACATGTCACGCCGCCGCCGAGCCGTACTCCACGAAAGGGTTGCATGGACATCCTGCTCATCGCCAGTGCGTTCAACAGCCTGTGCCAACGGGTCTACGTCGAACTCGTCGACCGGGACCACCAGGTGGACGTCGTGCTGGCCTCGGCGGGCAACGACGCCGTCCGGGAAGCCGTGAGGGAGGTCCGGCCGGAGCTGATCATCGCTCCGATGCTCAAGACTGCGATTCCGCAGGACGTGTGGCGGGAGCACACGTGTCTGATCGTCCACCCGGGTCCGCCCGGCGACCGCGGCCCGTCGTCCCTCGACTGGGCCATCACCGACGGCTCCCCACGCTGGGCAGTGACCGTGCTGCAGGCCGAAGCGGAGATGGACGCCGGTGGTATCTGGGCCACCGTGCCGTTCTGGGTGCCGCCGGTCGGCAAGAGCGAGCTGTACCGCACCGAGGCTTCCGACGCTGCGGTGGCCGCCGTTCTGCAGGCCGTGGAACGCTACGCGGACGGCTCGTTCACACCGCAGACGCAAGACGACCCCTCGTCCGTCCGTGTCACCTGCCGTGACGTCTTCCGGCAACCGCAGCGGCGCATCGACTGGCGAGCGGACGACACGAGGACGGTGCTGCGCAAGCTGCGCGGCGCCGACTCCCAGCCGGGCGTCCTCGACGAGATTCTGGGTCAGGAAGTCTTCCTGCACGGCGGCCACCCCGAGGACCGGCTCCGAGGCAGTCCCGGCGAGCTGCTCGCCACCCGGCACGGCGCGGTGTGCCGGGCCACCCGCGACGGAGCGGTGTGGATCACGGAACTCCGGCCGCGCCATGGTTCCGGCGACCCGGCCGCCTTCCGACGGCCGGCCACCTGCGTCCTCGGTGACCGTGCCGAAGCGTTGCCCGAGTCGCCGGCCCCGCTGGAACTCCCCCCGCAGCGACGCACCTGGACCGACATCCGCTACCGGCAGTACGGCAACGTCGGCTTTCTGACGTTCGGCTTCCCCGGCGGTGCGATGAGCACGGACCAGTGCCGCCGTCTGCTCGCCGCCTACCGCCACGCCCTGGACCGGCCCACTTCGGTGCTGGTGTTCGGCAGCGCACGCGACTTCTTCTCCAACGGCATCCACCTCAACGTCATCGAGGCGGCAGCCGACCCGGCCGAAGAGTCCTGGAGCAACCTCACTGCCATGAACGACCTCGTCGAGGCGGTACTGCGGACCACGGACCGGCTGGTGGTCGCCGCGCTGAGCGGCAACGCCGCGGCCGGCGGCGCCATGCTCGCGCTGGCGGCGGACGAGGTGTGGTGCCGTGCCGGATCGGTGCTCAATCCGCACTACCGGCGTATGGGGTTGTACGGGTCGGAGTTCTGGACGTATTCCCTCCCCCGCCGTGTCGGCATGGTGACGGCCGAACGGCTGATGAACCAGGCCGTGCCGGTGAGCGCCCGGGCGGCCGCGGACATGGGCCTGGTCGACCGCCTGGTGGCGACTTCCGCGCAGGACTTCTCCGCCGAGGCCGACCGCATGGCGGCGGCACTCGCCGACGCACCCGACCTGCACAAGAGAATCGTCGCCAAGGATGCGGCGCGCATGCGGGACGAGGAGCAGCGACCGCTCGCGCAGTACCGCCGGCACGAGCTCGGCCGCATGCGCCGCATCTTCTTCGATCCCGAAGCGCCGTATCACGCGCTGCGCTCGGCGTTCGTCCGGAAGACACCGACCGGGCCCGCCCGGCCGCTGTCCTCGCCCGACACGCGTCCCCAGCCCGCCGCGCCGTGGCCGGCCGCCCGGCCGGACCGATTCCGAGCGGGCGGCCTGCTGCCGAGAGAGCACGAGGGAGCGCGGTGACACGCACCCGCCTGCTCGTGGCCGGCATCGGCAACATCTTCCTTGCCGACGACGCTTTCGGCCCGGAGGTGGTCACCGCCCTGCGCAGACGGCCGCTGCCGCCAAAGGCACACGTCAGGGACTTCGGCATCCGCGGCATGGACCTCGCCTTCCAGTTGCTGGACGGCTACGAATCCGCCGTCTTCGTGGACGCCGCGCCCCGGGGCCACCGGCCCGGCACCCTCTCCCTCGTCGAGCCGGACATCCCGGATGCCACGGCCGCCGCTCGGGCCACGAGCGAAGCCCACGGCATGGACCCGGTGAAGGTGCTGGCGCTGGCCGCGCGCCTCAGTGACGGTGCTCTTCCGCGCATCGTCGTCCTGGCCTGCGAACCGCAGCTGCGGCTGCGGGGCGACGAGGAGGACGCCACCGTCGGCCTGAGCCCACCGGTGCGTGATGCCGTCGAGGGTGCCGTGTCCCTCCTGCACACGGTGGTCCCGCTGCTGCTGGCCGACCCCAGTGCCCCCCTGTCGTTCGGCCGGCCGGAGGATTCTCGCACCCGTCCCCCGGCCGGTCTTCCAGAAATCCCGGTCACCGCTCCCCAAGATCGGTAACGCCACTCCCGTCCTTACCTCGGCAGCTCGCCGCGCCCCGATCCCGAACAAGGAGCAAGCACGATGTGCCGGTCCGTCGACGTCAAGCAGGCCGTCCTCGCGAAGAACGACGGGCGGGCCGCGGCCTTGCGCAGCACCCTGGACAGGCAGCAGGTGACCATGGTCAATCTGCTGTCGAGCCCGGGCAGCGGCAAGACGGAACTGCTCGGCCTTGTCCTGGCCCGGGCCGTGGAGAAATGCATTGCGGCGGCGGCGCTCACCGCCGACCTGGCCACCGAGAACGACGCACACCGACTGGCACGGTCGGGCGCGCCGGTGAAGCAGCTGCTGACCGGCGGCCTGTGTCACCTGGAGGCCGGGCAGGTACGCGGTCACCTGGACGGCTGGCTGCCACCGGACACCGCGCTGCTGTTCGTGGAGAACGTCGGCAACCTGGTCTGCCCGGCCGCGTACGACCTCGGTGAGACGCTGCGGATCGTACTCATGGCGGTGACCGAGGGCGAGGACAAACCGTTGAAGTACCCCACCGCCTTCGCTTCCGCCCATGTGGTGGTGGTCACCAAGACCGACCTGGCCGAGGCCGCCGGTTTCGACGAGGGCGCCTTCGTCTCCCACGTCGAGCAGGTCAACCCGGGGGTGGACGTCCTGTGGACCAGCGCCCGCAGCGGTGCCGGGGTGGACGCCGTGCTGGAAAAGGTACTCGCCGTCCGGGCCGGAGCGCCCCGGCACCAACCTGCGCTGACGGGGCGGACACCCCACGATCCCGCGTCATGACCGCACCCGGCCCCACGGTGGTACGGCGCCGGGTCAGCGTCCACGGAGTCGTGCAGGGCGTCGGCTTCCGGCCGTTCGTGCACCGGCTGGCCACCGAGCACGCGTTGACCGGTTTCGTCACCAACGGCCCCAGCGGCGTGCTGGTCGAGGTCGAAGGCCCGGCCGGGAGCGTCGAGCAGTTCTGCGACCGACTCGCGCGCGAGCGGCCCCCGCTGGCGGTCGTCACCGGCATCCGGTCGACGGACGTGCCGCACACCGGGGCGATGGAGGGCTTCACCATCCGCCCCTCCGAACAGGGCGAAGGGCGCACCTTCCTGCCGCCGGACACCGCCACGTGCGACGCCTGCCTGCGGGAACTGGCGGACCCCGCCGACCGCCGCCACCGGCATCCGTTCATCACCTGCACCCACTGCGGTCCCCGCTTCACCATTGTCTCCGCGCTGCCGTACGACCGGGCGACCACCACCATGGACGCGTTCCCCATGTGCCCCGCCTGCGCGGCGGAGTACGGTGACCCCGCTGACCGGCGCTTCCACGCCCAGCCTGTCGCCTGCGCCGACTGCGGCCCCCGGCTCACGCTCGTCCCGGCGCCCGGCAGCGGAGTCCGGCCGGCTCTGGGCGCGGACGCGCTCGCCGGAGCGCGCCGCCTGCTCGCAGCGGGAAAGATCGTCGCCGTCAAGGGCCTCGGCGGCTACCACCTCGCGTGCGACGCGACCGACGCGACTGCCGTGGCCCGGCTGCGTGCCAGGAAGTGCCGCGGGGACAAGCCGTTCGCCGTGATGTGCGCAGACCTGGCCGACGCGCGGGAGATCGCCGAGGTCGGCGACGGCGAGCGCGCCGCCCTCACCGACCTGCGGGCTCCCATCGTGCTCCTGCGCCCGCGCGGCGGGCACCGGCTCGCCCCCGGGGTGTGCCCGCGTAGCCCTCACATCGGCGTCATGCTTCCCTACACCCCGGTGCACACCCTGCTGTTCGGCCTGCGCGGTGACCCACCCGGGCCGCGCATGCTCGTCATGACCAGCGGAAACCGCGCCGGTGAGCCGATCGTCACCGACGACCGGGAAGCGCTGACCCGGCTCGACGGCCTGGCCGACGCCTGGCTGGCCCACGACCGCGTCATCCAGTCCCCCTGCGACGACTCCCTGCTGCGGGTGCGCCCCGACGGCACGGATCAGGTCCTGCGCCGTTCACGCGGTTTCGTTCCCCGCCCGCTGCACCTGCCGGTCGCCGTCCGTCCGGCCCTCGCCGTGGGGGGCGACCTGAAGAACGCCCCATGCGTCGGGACGGGACGGCAGGCCTGGTTCGGCCCGCACATCGGCGACCTGGGCGACCTGACCACCCTGGAGGCCCTGAGGCGCGCGGAGCGGCATCTGCGGCGCCTGACCGGCATCCGGCCCTTGGTCGTGGCGGCCGACCGGCACCCGGGCTACCGCTCGGTGCGGTGGGCCCGTCAGCGTGCCGAGGGGCTGACGCTCCGCCCCGTGCAGCACCATCACGCCCACATCGCCTCCGCCATGGCCGAACACGGGCTTGACGGCTCCGCGCCGGTGATCGGCGTCGCCTTCGACGGCACCGGCTTCGGCGACGACGGCACCGTCTGGGGCGGTGAGGTCCTCATCGCCGACTACGACGGGTTCCGCCGCTACGCGCACCTGGCCCCCGCCCTCCTACCCGGCGGGGACTCTGGCGTGGCCAATCCCTGCCGCCTGGCCCTCGCCCGGCTGCACGCCGCGGCACTGCCCTGGGACAGCGCGCTGCCCAGTGCCTCCGTATGCGAGCCAACCGAACTGTCCCTCCTGGCGCGGCAGTTGGCACGGCGGGTGGCGTGCGCCGAGACGTCGAGCATGGGCCGGCTGTTCGACGCCGTGTCCTCCCTGGCGGGCCTGTGCCACCGCTCGGGCTACGAGGCACAGGCCGCCCTCGAACTGGAGGCGGCGGCCGCCCACGCCTGGCACGCCGACACCGCCGTCTACTCCTTCGGCATCCGCCGCGGCAACCGTCAGCGGGCGACAAAAGCGCCGGATGCCCTGCTGTTCGACCCCGCGCCGGTTCTGCGCGCGGTCGTCACGGACCTGAGGCACGGCACACCCCCGGCCGTGCTCGCCGCCCGCTTCCACCGTGGCGTCGCCGCTGCCGTCGCGCGCGTCTGCCGACGCGCACGCGAGGACACCGGCGTCGAGACAGTCGCCCTCACCGGTGGCGTGTTCGCCAACGCGCTGCTCGAGGACGCGTGCACGGCCCTGCTGGCCGCGGACGGCTTCACGGTGCTGCGGCACCAAGAGGTACCGCCGGGCGACGGAGGACTCGCCCTTGGCCAGCTCGTCGTGTCAGCGCGCGAGGGCCCACCTGAGTGGCAGTCAGCGGCCAACCGAAGAAACCGACACCCGGAGTGACCCATGTGTCTGGCAGTGCCCGGCAGAGTGACGGCCGTCGAGAAAGACGTCGAGATGAACACCGAGCCCCTCACCGGGCTGGTCGACTTCGGCGGCGTGCACAAACGCGTCTGCCTCGAGTACGTCCCCGACGTGCGGGTCGGCGAGTACGTCATCGTGCACGTCGGGTTCGCGCTCCAGCGCCTGGACGAGGAGTCCGCGCAGGCGTCGTTGCGGCTCTTCGAAGAACTCGGGTTGCTCGAGGAGGAGTTCGGCGACTCCTGGGACCGGGCGGCGGCGGAGGCCGGCCTGCCTGTGCCGGACCAGCCGCGGGAACCCGGCCCGGCCGCGCCGACCTCACATGCGCACCGCGGCGATGTCGAAGGAGGAGTCCGATGAAGTACCTCGACGAGTTCCACAACCCCGAGCTGGCGCGGAGACTGCTCGACGAGATCCACGCCACGGTCACCCGGCCCTGGGCGCTGATGGAGGTCTGCGGCGGGCAGACCCACTCCATCATCCGGCACGGCATCGACCAGCTCCTGCCCGACCAGGTCGAGCTGATCCACGGGCCGGGCTGCCCGGTCTGCGTCACACCGCTGGAGATGATCGACAAGGCACTGGAGATCGCCTCGCGGCCCGAGGTGACCTTCTGCTCCTTCGGGGACATGCTGCGGGTACCCGGCAGCGACCATGACCTGTTCCGGGTCAAGGGCGAAGGCGGCGACGTCCGCGTCGTCTACTCCCCCCTCGACGCACTCCAACTCGCCCGCAATCGCCCGGACCGCGAGGTCGTGTTCTTCGGCATCGGCTTCGAGACGACCGCTCCGGCCAACGCGATGGCCGTGCACCAGGCCCGCCGCCTGGGCATCACGAACTTCAGCCTGCTGGTGTCCCACGTGCGGGTGCCGCCCGCGATCGAGGCGATCATGACCGCGCCGTCCTGCCGCGTGCAGGGCTTCCTCGCCGCCGGGCACGTGTGCAGCGTGATGGGCACCGAGGAGTACCCGGACCTGGCCGAGCGGCATCGCGTGCCGATCGTGGTCACCGGCTTCGAACCGCTGGACATCCTGGAGGGCATCCGGCGCGCCGTCCACCAACTGGAGCGCGGCGAGCACCAGGTGGAGAACGCCTATCCGCGCGCGGTACAGGACGCGGGCAACCCGGCCGCCCTGCGCATGATCGAGGAGGTGTTCGAGGTCACCGACCGCTCGTGGCGCGGTATCGGACGGATCCCCGACAGCGGCTGGCGGCTCACCCGAGCCTTCCGCGACCACGACGCGGAGCACCGCTTCGACGTCACCGGCATCCGCACCGAGGAATCCGGCGTCTGCCGCAGCGGCGAGGTCCTCCAGGGCCTGATCAAGCCGACCCGGTGCGAAGCGTTCGGAACCGTCTGCACCCCGCGCACCCCGCTGGGCGCCACG
>CAMLJW010000120.1 GCA_946480485.1 uncultured Streptomyces sp.
ACTAGGTCGATGTACTCGGGCTCTGTCACTTCGCCCTCGGTGAAGATGTAGACCTGGCGGGCGCGATGCGCGCGGCCCTTCGCGCCTTGCTTCCTGCGGGTGACACTGTCCCCTCCCCTTGGCCTCGCCATCAGACTTCTTCCGCCTCCATCAGCGCCGTGTCGTCCGTCCGCAGCAGCCGCCGCCCGATCTGCCCCTCCGACACCTTCGGCACCGCCCCGAAGGAACCCGCGAGGTACGAGGCCATCAGGTCCTCTTCGTCCGTCGGCTCCCAGTCGGCGACCGACGAGAGTGACGTGGCACCCCGTTCGTCCTTCTCTGTGAGCCAGATCTGCCCTGGCTGGAGGAGCCGTCCACCGCCCGGTGTTCGCAACAGGGAGGGATCGTGCCCGGTGAAGACCAGCTGCGCACCCTTCGAATTAGGAACGCAGGACGGCGTGTTTCATGTTCTTCAGCGCCGCGATGACGTTGGACTTGCCGGACGCATTGGCGCCGAAGACGGCGAGGACGGTGTGGACAGGAAGCATTCGGCCGTCGGAGAGCGCCGTCTCCCGGGCCGCGGCCCGGCCCCCCTCGGTCTCCTCTGAAGCGACGAACGACAGTTCCTGCTCTTCCCGCAGGGACCGGACGTTCGCCACCCGGAATCTCAGCAGCATCCTGCCTCCTTCATGGCGGACAGATTAGTCACACCATGCGGCCTACGTGGCCGGGTGCGAGATCGACGGCGGCCGACGCCTTGGGGGGTCGGCCGCCGTGCGGTGCCTTCTAGAGGAACGAGTTGATCTCGATCGTCTCGTCGCGGCCCGGACCGACGCCGATCGCGGAGATCGGGGCGCCCGACATCTCCTCCAGGGCCTTGACGTAGTCCTGCGCGTTCTTCGGGAGGTCGGCGAAGGTCTTGGCCTTGCTGATGTCCTCGGACCAGCCGGGGAGCATCTCGTAGACCGGCTTCGCGTGGTGGAAGTCCGTCTGGGAGTAGGGGAGTTCCTCGACGCGCTTGCCGTCGATCTCGTAGGCCACGCAGACCGGGATCTCTTCCCAGCCCGTCAGGACGTCCAGCTTGGTGAGGAAGAAGTCCGTCAGGCCGTTGACGCGGGTCGCGTAGCGGGCGATGACCGCGTCGAACCAGCCGCAGCGGCGGTCGCGGCCCGTCGTGACACCGCGCTCGCCGCCGATGCGGCGCAGGGCCTCGCCGTCCTCGTCGAACAGCTCGGTCGGGAAGGGGCCGGCGCCGACCCGGGTCGTGTAGGCCTTCAGGATGCCGATGACCCGGCTGATCTTCGTCGGGCCCACGCCCGCGCCGGTGCAGGCGCCGCCCGCGGTCGGGTTCGACGACGTCACGAAGGGGTACGTGCCGTGGTCGATGTCCAGGAGTGTGCCCTGGCCGCCCTCGAAGAGGACGACCTTGTTGTCGTCGAGGGCCTTGTTGAGGACCAGGACGGTGTCGGCGACGTACGGCTTGATCTGCTCCGCGTAGCCCAGCAGCTCCTCGACGACCTGTTGCACGGCGATGGCGCGGCGGTTGTAGAGCTTGGTCAGGATCTGGTTCTTGACGTCGAGGGCCGCCTCGACCTTCTGGGTCAGGATCGACTCGTCGTACAGGTCCTGGACGCGGATGCCGACGCGGTTGATCTTGTCCGCGTACGTCGGCCCGATGCCGCGGCCGGTCGTGCCGATCTTGCGCTTGCCGAGGAAGCGTTCCGTGACCTTGTCGACGGTGACGTTGAACGGCGTGATGATGTGCGCGTTTCCGCTGAGCAGCAGCTTGGACGTGTCGACGCCGCGCTCGTTCAGACCGCTCAGCTCGGAGAGCAGGACCGACGGGTCGACGACGACGCCGTTTCCAATGACCGGTGTGCATTCAGGCGAGAGGATTCCGGAAGGGAGGAGATGGAGGGCATACTTCTGATCGCCCACGACCACCGTGTGGCCGGCGTTGTTGCCGCCCTGGTAGCGCACCACGTAGTCCACGGATCCACCGAGCAGGTCGGTGGCCTTTCCCTTGCCCTCGTCACCCCACTGAGCACCGAGCAGCACAAGTGCGGGCACAGGCGTACACCCCTTCCGGGTGGGGCATGTCCAAGGTCAGGGTGTACGTGGCACGGGTTGTGCCGCGTACACCGGCGACCGTCGTTGGCCGCGACCCGTCGGACCGGATGCCCCGGAATAGACGAAGCCCCTGGCGCAATAGCGCAAGGGGCTCTTGCACAAAGATGCTACCCGAGGAAGCGAGGCATGACCGAGGTGGCGGCTTTGGACCAGCTCCTTGTGGTCATCGACCCGGTCGCCCGTCGCCATGACGGTGAGTCGGTACGGATCGCAAAGGACGTGCTCAGCGCGGGTGCGGCCACGAAAGTGTGCCTCCCCGACGGGCCTGAGGAATTCGCCCGGGCCCTGGCCCGGCGAGGGTCCCGGCGACCGGTCGTCGTGGGCGACGACCGGGCCCTGCTGCGCGCTGTGTCCCTTTTGCACCGACGGCGGGAACTGGCTGGCTGCGCGCTGTCGGTCGTACCGGTGGGCGGGGCGGTGTCACTCGCGCGGTCGCTGGGGGTGCCCACGGGGGCCGTGGCCGCCGCGCGGGCCGTCCTCGACGGGGCCGAGCGGTGGCTCGACATGCTGGTGGACGACAGCGACGGGGTCGTGCTCGGGGATCTGCGGATTCCGCCGGTGACGGATTATCCGGCCGCCGCGCCGGAGTCCGCCGAGGAGTCCTCACGTCCGTGGCTGCGGACGTGCCAGTCTCTCGTACGGACACTGGCGGCTCGCCCCGCCCGGATGGCATCGGTGCCGGGGCCGGCGCGGCTGCGGGTGGAGGTGGACGGGGTGACGCTCGTGGATCTCGACCAGCCGGTGGAGGCGGTGTCGGTCACGCCGGGGAGTTCTGGCGGATCTGGGAATTCTGGCGGACCTGGGAGTTCTGGTGGGCTTCGGGGCTCCGGGGGCTCGGGGAGTTCTGGAAACTCCCGGGGCTCTGGTGACTCTGAGGAATCTGAAGGTGGCTTTGAGGGCTCTGGGCCTTCCGGGGGCGCTGGGCGTACTGGGAGCTCTGGGGGAGTCGAAGGCTTGCGGGATGGTCGGGGTGCGTGGGTTGAGGTCCGTCCCGCCTCCGTCGGTGCGCAGGACCCACCGATGGGGGCCGTCGCCCGGATCATCACCGTGTCGGGCGCGCACTTCCGCTACCGCGCGGACACGGTGGTCAGCGGGCCGGTACGGACTCGGACCTGGACGGTCCGGGAGGCGGCTTGGGGGCTAACGTTGCCGCGGTGAGCGGCGGTCGGTTCGGGTGCCGCGTCCTTCACCCGCCCCGCCGGTGAGAACCGCTGGGCTGAGGGTGCCGGGCGTCTGGTAGCCGGGCCAGGCGACGACCGCGCACGCATCCTGAGCCGTTCGTGCGGGGCGAGAGCCGCCGCGCACGGGACAGCGGAGGAGTCACCAAGCCAACTGCGCGATCTCCTCCGCCACCACCGCGCACGCGTCCGCCGCCGGATCGATCAGCGCGGCGTGCCCCACGTCCTCGAGGAGCGTCAGCCCCACCACCTCGCCGGCCTTCGCCGCCGCGTCCGCGTACGACTCGGCGACGGCCAGGGGTACGACGTCGTCCGTGCGGCCCTGCACCAGAGTCGTGGCGATTCCGGTGGGCAGCAGGAGGGCGGGATCGGCGTACGGCTGCCGCTCGCCGAACAGCTCTTCTCCCCCCAGGAGTTGACGGGCCGCCCCGGAGCACACGTCCAGCTTCTCGGCGACCGTGAAGTCGGCGATCGGGGCGAGCGCGACGACGCCGCGCAGCGGGGCGGGCCAGTCGGTGTGCCAGGACGCGTCCGCGGGCAGCAGTTGCCGGGCGGCCGCCCACAGCGCCAGGTGCCCGCCCGCCGAGTGGCCGGTGATCACCGTGCGGCGCGGGTCGGCCTGCGGCAGGGCCTCTCGTACGAGGCCGGGGAGCGCGTCGAGGGCGGCCGCGACGTCGTCGAAGGTGTCCGGCCAGCGCCCCGCGACGGTCCCCTCACCGCCCTGTCCCTCCCCGGCGGCGGCGCCGCGCCGGTACTCGACGTTGGCCACGGCGAAGCCCCGCCGGGCCAGGAAGTCCGCGAACGGGGTGATGTGCCACCGGTCGTACGCGGCCCGCCAGGCGCCGCCGTGCAGCACGACGACGAGCGGGGCCACGTCCTCGCCGCCGCGTGGGGCGTAGAAGTCGACCACCTGGTCGGGGTGGTCGCCGTACGCGGCGGTGATGTCGGGGTCGACGGACTGATGCCAGAAGGCCGACCGTTCCTCGGCCGCGTCACGGGCAGCGGCCTCGTCCGGTTCAGCGGCTTCGCGGGCGTCGTACGGCATGCTCCAACCTCTCAGCGGCGGAAACGGATGTGGCGGAAACGGATGTGCCGGAACAGACAAGTATTCGACCGTTGGCCGGGACGGTATCAGGCCCGTGACGTGGGCTGACACCGGGCCGTGACGCTCTGTGAGGGCCCACACCGAACGCCACCCGCGACGGGCGGACGACCGGCACGACCGGCACACGGCCCCGCCCCACGCACCCCACCCACCCCCCGACGGACACCACCCGTCCGGGTCAGCCCAGTACCTCCGCCAGTACCCTCGCCGCCCTCTCCGCGTCCCCGAACCCGACATACAGCGGCGTGAAGCCGAAGCGCAGGATGTCCGGTTCGCGGAAGTCGCCGACGACGCCGCGCTCGATCAGGCGGCGCATCACGTCGCCCGCCCTACCGCACCGCAGCGCCACCTGACTCCCCCGCTGCGCGTGTGCGGGCGGTGTCAGGGACTCCACCCTGCCCTCGGGGACGTACGCCGAGAGGCACTCCAGGAAGAAGTCCGTGAGCGCGAGCGACTTCGCCCTGACCGACTCGATCGACACCCCGTCCCACACCTCCAGCGCCGCCTCCAGGGCGAGCATGGAGAGGATGTCCGGAGTGCCCACGCGACCGCGCCGCGCGCCCGGGGCCGGGGCATACGACGGCCGCATCCCGAAGGGATCCTCGTGGGAGTTCCAGCCGGGAAGGGGGGAGTCGAAGCGTTCCTGCAGGTCCCGGCGGACGTACAGGTACGCCGGTGAACCCGGCCCCCCGTTCAGGTACTTGTACGTGCAGCCGACCGCCAGATCCACCCCGTGCTCGTCGAGCCCGACCGGCAGGGCCCCCGCGCTGTGGCAGAGGTCCCAGACGGCCGTGGCTCCCGCCGCGTGGACCGCCGCCGTCAGGGACGGCAGGTCGTGCAGGCGGCCCGTGCGGTAGTCGACGTGGTTCAGCAGCACCGCAGCCGTACGCGGCCCCAGCGCAGCCACCGTCTCCCCCGGCGCCACCGCACGCAACGTACGGCCCGTCATACGGGCCGCCGACTGAGCGATGTACCCGTCCGTGGGGAACGTCGTCGCGTCGACCAGGATCTCGTCCCGGCCGTCACCGGCGAGCCGCACCGCCCCGACCACCGCCTTGAAAACATTGACACTTGTCGAGTCGCCGACCACGATCTGCCCGGCCGCCGCGCCCACCAGCGGCGCGATCCGGTCGCCGATCCGCTCCGGCGCCGTCCACCAGCCGCTCTCGTCCCAGGACCGGATCCGCAGCGACCCCCACTGCCGGCGCACCACGTCCTCGACGCGTCCGGGCACCGGACGGGGCAGCGCGCCGAGCGAGTTCCCGTCCAGGTACACCACGTCGTCGAGGACGAACCGCGCACGCAGCTCGGCCAGTTCGTCCCCGGCGTCGAGCTCCTCGGCCCTCACCGTCGGTTCAGACATGGGATCGCGCCGTCCACCAGTAATCTGCTATTAGCCACTACTAGCAAGGGGGCTACTGACCTGCGGAAATGTGGCGTCATGGATTCAGAGTAGGCGAGCTAGCCGCGCCCCTCTAGGGTCAGACCAGAGGCCCGGTCAGCGCACGGAGGAGCGCCAACCGGGGCAAGTCTGAGCTCGCCCCTACCGTGCCGCGCCGCCACGGGGGAAGCGCTCAGACGGGCAGTGCCCTCCCACACCGGGCCTGCTCGCCGGAAGCCCCCGATAATGTCCCGCCTCATGGACATAGTCGTAATCAATGGCAGCGCATCCAGACTCAGCACCTGGCCTTCGGGCACATGATCGGGGAACTCCGCACTGCGGGCTACACACGCAAGCAGATACTCGACATGGATCTGCATGTCGTCGAAGATCACGAACGGCCAGAGTGCGACGTGACGGGCTGCTCGGAAATCCCGAACTATCTTGTGAGCCGTCTCAACTGGATGCAGCGCAGAGTCCGCCGCTATCACTCTTCCCCAGGTCATATCGACACGGTCAAGGCCGCCCTCGCATACGGGCACAGTGGCGATCCTGCCTAACGTTTAGAGCCACGGCAGGCCAATGGCTCTCGCCTGTCGTCCAGCAAGCGAGCCCCACCTGCGCGCCACGGGGGAAGCCCACAGACGGGGCACAAGCCCGCCGCTACCGCGCTGCGCCGCCGCAGTCACGGGAACGGCGGGAACCTATTCAGCGCGCGTCACAGCGTCCGGCGAGACGGCCCACTCACGACCGCCACCCTCGGGCCACACGAACGCCGTGGGCCTCTTTCGGCGCTCTCCGGGCGGGTCGCTGGGGTCCTCCCATACGGGGTCCACATCGCGCAGAATTCCGACCCGTCCCGAACTGCCCCTCACCCGCTGCCCGATGTCCTCCCGCGTGACCATCAGTGGCCCTCGGGATGCTTCCGCATAAGGACGTTGCAGTCCGTGACCGTGGTCATGTCGCCCCGGCACGTGCACGGTCCCGTACGTTCGCCAGCTCACCCTGGATCCACCGATCGGTGGACGCGAATCGCAGCGGGCACGAGATCGGCAGCCCGGAGTGGGCAGCGGGTATGGCGAAGGGCCCGCTCGGATCACTCCGAACGGGCCCCGAACTTCTTTTCACCCGAGGTCACGCCACGTGGTCTCGCTCCACGTCACCAAGCCCCTCGGCGGCCCACGTGATCACTACTCGGTCCCCCTTCCAAGCCTTCCCTCTCACTGCCCGCTCGCGGGTCTCGGCCTTGCGAACGACCACCCGTGTGACGAACAGCTTGACCAACTCGCGCCGCGCGCTGAGGTCCGCCTTGGCCCACCATGTACCAGGTCCGATCGAGTCCCAGTCATCCTCGTCGTAGGTGTCACGCTCCAGCCAGGACGCAATGGGAAGCTCGGGGGTGTCCATGGCGGCCAGTGCGGCAATGCGTTCCTCGGCGGCCGCCATGCGGGCTTCCTGGTCGCTCACGGCCTTGGCGAATCGCCTCCGGCCGATCTCGTTGCCCATGTACGACGGCTGCATGTCGTAGAGCGTTTCCAGCGCCCGTGCGGCGTCGGCCCGGTCTGCTACCAGGGCGGCGCGTTCTTGGGCAGTCTCAGGCGCTTCCGTGGACTCTCCGAAGCGCTTCCGTGCCTCTTGCAAGATCAAGGCAACGTCATCGTCATCTTCGGCCGCGCCGATGATCGCGAAGATCCGCCGCGCCACGTAGTCGTCCAAGAGCGGTTGCGAGACGGCAGAGGTCCCCTTGTGCTGACCGGGGATCTCCAGGCCTGTAGGGCGTGAGCACCGGTACATGCTCTGCCGTACGTCGCTGCGGACTGCTGCCGACGACTTCATGGAGCGTCCGCACTCGCAGTGCAGCAGCCCGATCGACGTGAGCAGGTTGCGGGATGTGCCGTCCCACTTACGGGCCGACCGTACCTTGATCCACTCTTGGAGCTGCCACCAGTCGGCGGGGGCGAGGATGGGGTCCCACGCGGTCACGGGCTCCCCGTGCTCGTCGCGCACAATCCGGTACTCGGCAACGGTGTTGGTACGCGTGCCGTCCTCACGGAGCTTGTAGACCGCCTCTGTGCGGTACCCGGCAAGGGCCGGGTCGTTGAGAATGCGTGTGAGGGTGTTCGCCCGCCATCCGCTGTTCGCGTGCGCCTTCCCCTTTGAAGCGCCCCTAGTCGGGACTCCGTCCCTGTTGAGCTTGGCCGTGATCCATCCGATTGAGCCGGGCACCACCCGTCCCTCGCCGAGCTTGGCCGGGGCGGGGTTCTCCTTGTGGTACTTGATGAGAGCCCACACGTCCCGGATCACGTCGGCCTCGTCGGGACGGGTCGTGAGCGTCTGCACCACGATGGGACGGCCGTCCGCAGTGTGGCGCGTCTCGGGAGTGAGGTTGCGCCCGTACGGGGCAGTTCCGCCGATGTATCCGCCTGCCTCTTTGGCGAGTTGCTTGGCGCCGTAGACCGCAGCGCTGCGGTTCTTGCTTTCGTTGTGGGCGGCGTCAAGGCGCATGATCAGGTGGATCAGGTCCATGAGATTGCCCTTGCGGAACTCCCCCTCGGTGACACTGACGATCGTGACACCGAGGTTCAACAGCTCCGTGACGACAGGGATGGCGTCCAGCGGCTCCATGCGCGACAGGCGCGAAATGTAGTAGACGATGATCATGTTCACCCGACCGGCACGGCAGTCCTTGAGGAGACGCTCATAGGCCGGGCGTTCCTTGCCGTTGAACGCCGAGATTCCTATGTCCTCGTAGTGGCCGACCCATTGCAGGTCGGCCCCGGCCGCCTTCCGTCGATCCGCTTCGCCCTTGTTCGCAGCGCGCTGCGTGGCGGGGCTTGCTTCGCTCTTGTTGGCGCGCGCGGCCGACTGCCGTTCGTACCCGGCTGCGTGGATGCTCATGCCTGTGACCACTCCTGGCGGACTCATGGCCACACGTTACGTGACTTCACGTGGCCAATGTGCGAGAGCTCCACAGTTCCGGGAACACGTTCATCTGCGCGCGCTTCTCCAGCCAGGCCACCCCGGCGGAGCCGCCCGTACCGGCCTTCGCGCCCATCGCCCGCCGGGTCGCCACCAAGTGGTCGTTGCGCCAGCGCCACACCAGCTCGGCGACATCGGTCAACGCCTCGCCGAGCCGGGCGAGGCAGGCGCTCTCGTCGCCCGCGTACAGAGCCGTCCACACGGCCTCCACCTCGGCGGACGGCTCGTAGCGCAACGAGACGTCGCGCTCCACCACAGACCGAGGAATCGCACACCCGCGCCGCGCGAGCAGCCGCAACACCTCGTCGTACAGGCTCGGTTCGCGCAGCGCCTTCTCCAGCTCGGCGTGCACACGAGGCGCCCCCCGGTGCGGCACGAGCATGGACGCGGACTTCTCGCCGAGCAGGAACTCCATACGCCGGTACATCGCGGACTGGAAGCCGGAGCCCTCCCCGAGGGCGTTCCGGTACGAGTTGAACTGCGCAGGCGTCAGCCGGCCGAGCGGCTTCCAGGAGGCGTTCAGCGCCTCCAGCTCGCGTACCGACCGCTTCAGCGCGGCCACCGCGACCGGCACGTCATCGCCGCGCAGCGCGCGCGCCGCCGTCTCCCACTCATGGACGATCACGGTGAACCACAGCTCCATGACCTGCGTCGTGACCAGGAAGACCATCTCTCCGGGATCATCGGAAAGGGTGTGCTGGAGGTGCGTGAGGACGTCGGCCTGGACATAGTCCTCGTACGGTGTGGTGCCGTGGAAATCGAGATGCGGAGTCTCGGGCTCGTGCGCCTCTTCAGCTTGAGGAGCCTGTTGCGACATCGCCGTCTCCCGTGATTACTCAGGGTAGCGGTCCGCCCCTGCCGATTCCGACACGGGGGCCCCGGTCCCCACCCGGCATCTTCGGCAATGGTCGCGCGAAAAGGCAAGGCGAGCATGGCCGGGGACCGCCGTCACCGTCACCGGCGCGGTGGCCGGGCCGACCGGACACCGGCAACCGAGTGGCAGACTGCACGTATGACGACGCACAAGAACCTCCTCGGTGGCCCCGATCCGACCCGTCTTCCGGAGAACGAAGAGGCGTACCGCCTACTGGGCGAGGAGTCACTCGCTCCGGCCGAGGTCGCCGCCAGGTACCCGACCTTCTCCCTCGCCTGGGCGATGCTCGCCGACGACGCCTTCGAGGCGGGGCGGGTGATCGAGTCATACGCCTACGCCCGTACCGGCTACCACCGCGGCCTCGACGCTCTGCGCCGCAGTGGATGGAAGGGGCATGGCCCCATCCCCTGGAGTCACCGCGCCAACCGCGGGTTCCTGCGCTGCCTGGCCGCCCTGGCGCGCGCGGCCGAGGCGGTCAGCGAGAAGGAAGAGGCGGCACGCTGCTGGCAGTTCCTGCAGAACAGCGACACCGAGGCGTACGCCGAGCTGAAGCGCTAGGTCCCGTTCCGAGTTTCGGGCCGGGCTCGCGGGGCGTGGCGCGCACGTTCGCCGCCTTGCCGAATGCCCCGGTCATGCGTTGTGGCTGCGCCATCTCCTCCGGGGCTCACCTGGGCAGGGGGCGCCACAGCGTGCTTCAGAGGCTGTCGGGCGGGCCCCCCGGCGGGCCGCCCTCCGCCTGCCCGTGCTCCAGTGGCCCGTCCCCCGGTCCTACGCCCTCCGTCTCCAGCGGCGGCGCCGTGACATACCCGTGCGTCTGACACTCGGGCCGCAGGCAGTCCGGTGCCGGTCGGCGCACCGTCGCGAAGGCGATCACCGCGCCCACCACCAGGATTCCCGCACACAGCGGCATCGCCCGCCCGAACGCGTCGTCGAAGGCGTCCGCAGAGCGGTACGCCTCCTCCCCCATCCCCGCGAGCAGCGGCAGCGCCGCCACCGCGACAAGACCGGCCGCGCGGGCCGCCGCGTTGTTGATCCCGCTGGCCAGGCCCGCCCGCGCGGTGTCCACGGAGGCGAGCACGGTCGCGGTGAGCGGCGCGACCAGCGTCACCATGCCCAGGCCCAGCACGAGCAGCGCGGGCAGCACGTCCGGGAAGTACGACGCGTCCCTACCCACCCGCAGCATCAGCAGCATCCCCACCGCGCACAGCAACGGGCCGGCGGTGAGGGGGATGCGTGGGCCGATGCGCTGGGCGAGTTCGCCGGAGCGCGCCGACAGGAGCAGCATCAGGGCGGTGGTGGGCAGCAGCGCCGTACCGGCCCCCAGCGCCGAGTACCCGGAGACGACCTGCAGCTGGACCGCGGAGAGGAAGAAGAAGCCGCCGAAGGCCGCGTACACGCACAGGGTCACCACGTTGACCGCCGTGAACTGCCGGGACGCGAAGATGTCGAGCGGCATCATCGGATCGGGCCGCCGCCGCTCGACGTACACGAAACCGAGGCCCGCCACGACGCCCGCGACCGCCGCCCCGGCGACGACGAGGGAGCCGCCGCGGGCCTCGATGAGGGCGTAACTGACCAGGCCGAGGGCGAGCGCGCCCAGGGCCGCGCCCAGTACGTCGAAGCCGCGCCCGTGGGCCTGCCCGTCCTTCGACTCCGGTACGTGACGCAGGGCGATCGGCGCGCACAGCAGCGCGAGGGGGATGTTGATCAGGAACACCCAGCGCCAGCCGGGGCCGTCGACCAGCCAGCCACCCAGGAACGGGCCGACCGCCGCGCCGATGCCGCCGAACCCCGACCACAGGCCGACGGCCCTGCCCCGGTCGTCCGGGTGGAACGACGCCTGGATCAGGGCGAGCGAACCGGGGGTGAGCAGTGCGCCGCCGATGCCCTGGAGGGCGCGGGCGGCCACCAGCACCCCCGCGTTCGGTGCGAGCCCGCACAGCAGCGAAGCCGCCGCGAACCAGATCACCCCGACGACGAAGACCTTCCGCCGCCCGAACCGGTCGCCCAGGGCGCCGCCCAGGAGGATCAGGCCGGCGAGGGTGAGCATGTACGCGTTGACGGTCCACTGGAGGGCGGTCAGGTCCGCGTCCAGGTCGCGGCCGATGCGCGGCAGCGCGACGTTCACCACCGTCGAGTCCACCATCGCCATGCTTGAACCGAGCACCGTGGTCAGCAGAACCCACTTCCCCGCGCGGGTGGAGATCCTCACGGCCGTGTTCTGCTGCGGAGGGGCAGCCATACCCGGAGCATACGGAAGGGTCCGGCCCTCCGACGGACGACCGGACCCTGCCGAAGAGCGACTACTTGATCTTCGTGCCCGTGGAGCGCAGGTTCGCGCAGGCCTCGGTGACGCGCTTGGCCATCGACGCCTCGGCGAGCTTGCCCCAGGTTCGGGGGTCGTAGGTCTTCTTGTCGCCGACCTCACCGTCGACCTTCAGGACGCCGTCGTAGTTGGTGAACATGTGGCCGGCGACCGGGCGGGTGAACGCGTACTGGGTGTCGGTGTCGACGTTCATCTTCACCACGCCGTACGACACCGCCTCGCGGATCTCC